>NZ_BPLI01000035.1:0-19005 GCF_019656175.1 Bacillus sp. BML-BC051 | reverse complement strand
GGCAACGTAGCGTAGCGACTGTTGTAAATCAGTATGGCTATTTAGTTCATTTACGCGCTCTTTATAAAGAGATAATGTTTCTTTCAAAACGGATTGTAAATCTTCCGGTGAATGCACATTATTCGCTGATAGTGATGGCATGTTTGTTACTGGTAGAATTTCGTTTATATTTTCTGTTAAACGAGCGAAATCCCATTCTTCCGGAAGCATACCTTCTAAAAGATATTGCTTAGAAATGGCTTCTACAGCATGATCAATCATTGGAATAATAAGTTCAATCATATTTGTATCTTCTTGTAACAAGTTATTACGTAATTTATAAATAACGTTACGTTGGTCATTTATTACATCATCTAATTTTAAATTGTACTCACGCATTGAGAAATGGCTACCTTCACAAATTAATTGTGTACGGTTCACGAAATCATGGACTTTAGAAGTTAGAATAAGTCCTGTTTCATCTGTTTTCAGTGATTTATTTAATTTCTCGACTTCTTCTTGTGCGAAACGTTTTAGCATTTCATCTTCTAAAGAAAGGAAGAACTGAGAGCTACCTGGATCTCCTTGACGACCAGCACGACCTTTTAGCTGATTGTCAACGCGTCTTGATTCATGGCGTTCTGTCCCGATTACATGTAATCCACCAATTTCATGGACACCTTCACCTAGTAAAATATCAGTACCTCGTCCGGCCATATTCGTCGCAATTGTAATTTGTCCTTTTTGTCCAGCTGTTGCGATTAAATCGGCCTCTTGCTCTGCACTTTTTGCATTTAATAATTGATATGTAATATTCGCTTCATCTAAGTAACGAGCAACGGTTTCTGATTGTAAAATAGACATTGTCCCAATTAAAATCGGGCGTCCTTGTTTATTGTGTTTTAAAACATCTTCACGTACAGCTTTATATTTAGCATCGGCTGATACGTACACGACGTCATTTTTGTCTTCACGAATGATAGGACGGTTTGTTGGAATCGGCATAACTTCCATGTTATATACACGGTTAAATTCTTTCTCTTCCGTTTTTGCTGTACCTGTCATACCAGATAATGCTGGATACATACGGAAGAAGTTTTGAATTGTAATTGATGCCTGTGTTTGGTTTTCTTCTGTGATTTCTAAACCTTCTTTTGCTTCAAGAGCTTGGTGTAAACCATCACTTAAAGAGCGACCATCCATAACGCGGCCTGTGAAAATATCTACAAGTAGAATTTTTTCATCATGTACAATATAGTCAACATCACATTGGAAAGCGACATGAGCTCGTAATGCTTGAATCATATAATGATATAAAGTTTGATGTTCTAAATCATATAGGTTATCGATATCAAATAAATCTTCTGTTTTTGTAATACCGTCTTCTGTAAAACTAGCAGATTTCGTTTCTGCATCGTACGTGTAATGAAGGGTATCCTGGAATGACTTAATAACTTTTGCACATAAATAGTGTAAATCAGAGCTACTTGATTTCTTACCAGCGATAATAAGAGGCGTCTTCGCTTCATCAATTAAAACGCTATCAATCTCATCGATAATAGCAAAATGATAGGGACGTTGTACCTGCTCATTTTTTGAAGAGGCCATATTATCACGTAGATAGTCAAAGCCAAATTCTGTTCCAATACCATATGTAATATCAGCTTCGTAAGCAAGTTTCTTTTCGGAAGGATCGATTTGAGGAATATTCAATCCAACCTTTAAACCTAGAAATTCATGAACTTGGCCAATTAATTCTTTATCTCGTTTTGCTAAATAGTCGTTTACAGTAATAACGTGAACACCTTTTCCTTCAAGAGCACGTACGTATGTTGGAAGAGAAGAAACTAATGTTTTTCCTTCGCCAGTCGGCATCTCTGCAATATTACCTTCTAATAGTACAAGACCACCAATTAACTGCACATCATAGTGACGTAATCCAAGTACACGCTTTGCAGCTTCACGTACAACAGCGAACGCCTCTGCTTTTATATCATCCACTGTTTTTCCATCGTTTAGCATGTTTTTAAAGGTGATCGTTTTATGACGTAAGTCTTCATCAGATAAATCAGATAGTTTTTCTTCTAGATTATTAATTTCTTGAACAAGTTGTTCATATTTTTTTAGTTTTCTCTTTTGAGAATCTCCTAACAGCTTTTTTACCGAATTCAGCATGTTGTAAACACTCCTCTTACTGACAATAGCTACATTATAGCACATGTTTATCGGGAATAAGTAGAAGTAGTAAATTGAAGAAAAAACTGGATAGAAATAAGTTGTTATTACATATGATATATTTAAAAGCCGTAAAGAAAGAGAGTATTCAATGTATAATAAATTTGGTATGATAGCTAAATGAGATAAAGTGAAATTTTTCAAAAAAGAGAAGAATATAGTTATCTCATTTTATGATGTAATAGGTATGGAAATTATATATTGAAAGAAAAGAGCTAGAAGATGAATAATAAGTTTGTGAAAGGCGCTGCGATTTTAACGATTACAACGTTTCTATCGAAAGTGTTGGGAAGTTTTTTTCAAATTCCATTACAAAATATAGCAGGAGATGAAGTGCTTGGGATTTTTCGCCTTGTTTTTCCTGTATATATGATAGCGTTAACTTTATCAGTAGCGGGAGTACCGCTAGCTATATCACAGTTAATCGCTGAACTTCATGAGAAGAATGATAAAGATGGGATTGCCAAACTATTTACGTCAGCATCTATTATTGGAGTAATATTTGGGGTGCTTGGATTTTCGGTTATTATGATTGGATCAAGTATGTTTGCAAACATGCTTGGTGGACAAGATACGAGACTCCCATTAATTGTCACTTCGTTTGCTTTATTAATCGCACCATATATGGCGGTATATCGAGGGTATTTCCAAGGTTTTGGAGACATGATTCCTACCGGGGTGTCGCAAGTAATTGAGCAGTTCATTCGTGTTTTCTTTATGTTAGCAATTGCATTCTTATTCGTATCTTGGAATAAAGATAGTGATGTTGTAACAGGCGGTGCAATGATTGGTTCT
The DNA here is from genome assembly GCF_019656175.1 of Bacillus sp. BML-BC051. Taxonomy (NCBI): domain Bacteria; kingdom Bacillati; phylum Bacillota; class Bacilli; order Caryophanales; family Bacillaceae; genus Bacillus; species Bacillus sp. BML-BC051. Next base: position 15,996 of record NZ_BPLI01000035.1, on the reverse strand, counting down.
TGCCTTGGGGTAATTACGTCACTTATCTATTTGAGATTGAAGTATGTAAAAAGTATATATCGTTATAAAAGTAATACATATTCACTGCAAGACTTTAAAGGTAATGCAAAAAAGATACTTCAGGTTTCGATTCCAATTGCAATTGGGGCATTATCAATGCCGGTGTTAAATTTAGTTGATTCTGTAACAATTCCACATATGCTACATGAATCCACTGCAACGATTCAAGAACAATTTGGTATATATAGTCGTGGCTTTGCGTTTACACAATTAATTGTCGTATTTGCAAGTGCGATGGTATTTCCGTTAATCCCATTGTTAACTGCTGCATTAACAAAGAAAAATACAGCGTTAGCAAAACAAACAATTGAACGAACAAATGAGCTTGCTCATGTTTTAACAACGCCGATAACAATCTGGCTCATGGCACTTACAGTCCCGTTAAATGTCGGATTGTTTACAGATGCTAAAGGGAGCGGCATGTTAGCTATTTTAATTGGTAGTTCGTATTTCACATCACTTATGGTATTATCAATAGGAATTTTGCAAGGAATTAACCGTTCTAAGCAAGCGGCGTGGATAGTTGTTGGAGCGAGTTTTGTAAAAGTCATATTAAATATAGTACTCGTAAGTCAATTTGGCATAACTGGTGCGGCTTATAGTACACTTATCATATATATCATGATTTGTATCGTAAATTATATATACATTCGAAAAGAATTGGCTTATTCGATTCGAATGGGAAGATTTTTTGCTGTAATTGGAGTATCTAGTATAGTAGGTATAGGATTATATTTCACATCTACTTTAATAAATGTGGTAGATTCTAGACTTATTGCAGTAATATATAGTGGTTTAGCTTTTTGTGTGGCCTTGTTCATATATGGCATATGCGCATTAAAGTTGAACTGGATATCCAAAAAGCAAATTCCATTTTTGCGTAAGTAAATTTGTCTATAAATGAGTATGTCTATGTATATGTTTGTGAAAGAAATCAATTTGAAGTTATCCAACTTTTCTTATTAAAGAGTTGATAGCAATTTGTTGAATGACAAAAAGTTGATTGCGAAATGTTGGAGGAGATTAAGAGTGCGGTTAGTTTTATCAGGATATTATGGTTTTTATAATGTTGGGGACGAAGCAATTTTGCAATCAATTATTAAAGCGCTACATGAAGAGGATCCTACTCTTGAGCTTGTTGTACTTTCGAATGACCCCGACTATACAAGAAAAATGTACGGTGTAGAGGCAGTAAATCGCTGGGATATAAGAGCAATTTATAAGGAAATAAAGAAAAGTAATGGTTTAATTAGCGGAGGGGGAAGTCTCCTTCAAGATAAAACGAGTATTAAAAGTATTTTGTACTATACAGGTATTATGCGGATTGCTCGTTTTTTGAAGAAGCCGTATTATATTTATGCGCAAGGAATTGGTCCAATTACGAAAAGACAAAATCGTTTATTAGTGAAATGGCAAGTATCAAAAGCGGCATATATATCAGTTCGTGATGAAGATTCATTTTTGTATTTAAAAGATATGGGTATTAAGAAAGATATCGAACTAGTTCCAGATCCAGTATTGGCATGTCAACCAGAAGGAATGAAATCGGATTGGCTGCAAAAACATTCGATTCAGGGGAAAGTAATTGCAGTTAGTGTGAGATATTGGGATGCGAAAGAAGATTATATGAAGAAGCTAGCAGATACGCTGAAACAATTTAAGCGTGATGGATATCATATTCTATTCGTACCAATGCATGGACCATTTGATCAAAATGCATCACGCGATATTATTAACTTAATGGGAGAAGAAGCTCACATGCTTCCTTATAAGCTGGATATCCATGAGAAAATTTCAATTTTGTCGGAATGTTCGCTTCTAATAGGGATGCGACTTCATGCGCTCATACTATCTGCGGTTGCTAATATTCCTATGGTCGGTATTTCATATGATCCAAAGATTGATTCATTTTTACAACAAGTAAATCAGCCGATTATCGGAAACGTAGATGGTGACTGGACGGCTGAAACTTTATATAATGTGGCAACGAAGCAACTAGAACAAAAAGAATATGTACAAGCAACATTGGAACAAAGAGTAGAAGAATTGCGAGAACAAATTTCAACAGCGTCTCGCTACATCATAAGTGACTTGAATTCAAAAGAGTTTGAAAAAAGGGGGATGGAATCTTAATTTAAGAGGACATCCTCTTTTTTATTTTTTGAAAAAAAGAAAATGTCGAAAGAAAATAAATATTTGTAGAAAAATGTCGAATTACATAAGTGATTTTAAATGTATGCCCATAAAAAAAGAATTTTGAGAGATAAGATGTATGTTTAATAATCCTAACATTCATATATAGAGAATGTTAGGATTTGGCGTTTTACTTAGTAAATTATAAGAAAATAGGTATGGTAATTTCGAAAAATGAGAAGGTAAGAAAAATGTCGAATTATATAAAAACAAACTGTCGATTAATGTCGTAATATCTTTATAGTTAAATATTGAAATTGGAAACGTTTTTCTGCTATAGTTGTAAATGGTTATGAGAAAATTATTTGAAACGTAATTCTGACGCGTTTTTCTGTCTGTTTAAAATATTCTGATTTTATAATCTGGAATTTTAAAATAAAAGTCGAAAAAACGATCGCTCAGAATTGTGAAAATTCACTTTTTTGTCGAATTTCAGATTTCTGATTGGATAAAAATGGTGTATACTTTCTTTGTGATTCTATACAAAGAATACTTTAACCACATTTATATCTACTAGTTTCAAAAATAAATAGAATATCTATTTAAAAACTTATGGAACTAGTATTACATTCCTAAGGAGGAAATATATAAAATGGCAAAGACTAACTCTTACAAAAAAGTAATCGCTGGTACAATGACAGCAGCAATGGTAGCAGGTGTTGTTTCTCCAGTAGCAGCAGCAGGTAAAACATTCCCAGACGTGCCAGAAAAATTCTGGGGAGAAGAGTCTATTAACTACTTAGTAGAAAAAGGCGCAGTTAAAGGTAACGACAAAGGAATGTTCGAGCCTGAAAAAGAAATCACTCGCGCAGAAGCAGCTACAATGATGGCTCAAATCTTAAACTTACCAATCGATAAAGATGCTAAACCATCATTCGGTGATTCTCAAAACGAATGGTATACTCCATTCATCGCAGCTGTAGAAAAAGCTGGCGTTGTTAAAGGTAAAGGCGAAGGCAAATTCGATCCAACTGGAAAAATCGACCGCGTTTCTATGGCATCTCTTCTTGTAGAAGCTTACAAATTAGATACTAAAGTAAACGGTCCTCTAGAAACTAAATTCGATGATTTAAAAGATAGCTGGGGTAAAGATAAAGCTAACATCCTAGTTAAATTAGGAATTTCTGTTGGTACTGGCGACAAATGGGAGCCAAATAAATCTGTAACTAAAGCAGAAGCAGCTCAATTTATTGCTATGACTGACAAGCAGTTCGGTGGGCAAAAAGCAGAAGCTAAAGTTGAATCTGTAAAAGTTCTAAACTCTAAAGAAGTAGAAGTTAAATTCGCTACAGAAATTAACAAAGATGCAGTTACTAAAGAGGTATTCTCTTTAACTAACAAAACAGTTGAGAAAGTAGAAGTTGGTAAAGATAACAAAACTGTAATCGTAACTTTCAATAACATTGCAAAAGTTGAAGATGCAGTATTAGTTGTTAACCCAGTTGAAACAAAAGCTGATGCTAAAGTTAAAACCGCTAAATACACTCAAGTAATTTCTTATAAAGATACAGTTCGTCCTGAAGTAAACGGTGTTGAATATGTAGATGCAAACACTGCAAAAGTTGTGTTCTCTGAGCCAATTTCAAATCAAGGAAATGTAACTGTAAATAATGACAAAGCAGTTGTTAAAGGTCTTTCTGAAGATAATAAATCTTTAGTAGTTGATTTAACAAATGTTGATGAAAATGCAGAAGTAGTTGTAACAATTGTTGGTGCAACAGATGTTGCTGGAAACTTAATTTCTCCAAACCCAGTAAAAACAACTATTAAAAAACAAGCTATTGATAAAACAAAACCAGTAGTAAACGGTGTAGAAGTACTTTCTGATACACAATTAAAAGTAACATTCTCTAAAGAATTTACAACACTACTACCAGCAGACGTTACTGTAAATGGTAAAACACCAACTAATGTTGAGTTAGATAAAGACAATAAAAAAGTTGCGTATGTAACAGTTAAAGCTACGCAAGAAAATCCAAACAACATTCTAAAAGATGGTCTTAACACAATCACAATTAAAGCAGGTGTTAAAGACAAATTCGGTATTGCATTAGAAAAAGATTATGTGAAACAAGTATTAGTATCAGCTGATACAACTGCTCCAGAAGTGACTAAATCTGAAGTTGTTACTGAAAAAGTTGAAGATGTAACTAAACAATTCCTTGTATTAACTTACAGTGAAGATGTTGAAGTAGAAGGTAACGTTCCAGCAAAAGGTACACATGTTCACAACTATGTAACAAAAAATGATGCTGCTTTCGGCGGTGTATTAGATAATGCTGAAAGAAAAGATAAAAAAGTTGTTAAAATCGATGTAACAAAAGCAACTCCAGGATCTTGGACAGTTAAATTACCTGCTGGATTTGTTAAAGACGATGCTAAAACTCCAAATGGTAGTAAAGAAAAAACAGTTACATTTAATGTTGCTGGTCAAGTAGCAGAAGCTGGCGAACTTACTTACTCAGTAAAAGCTAACGATAAAAACGGAGTAACAGTTAATTTCGGTGGCGAAGTTGACGGAGCTTCAGCTGTTAATGCAGCAAATTATACTGTAGAAGGTGCAAAAGTAGAAAAAGCAGTATTAGTGAACAACAATGAAACTGCACAAGTAGAACTTACATTAAAAGCAGGTTCAGTAGAAGCTACTGGTAACTATGCAGTATCTGTTGCAGGTGTTAAAGATAAAACAAAAGCTGTAGAAGCAAAACGTGCAGAAGGTACAGCAAAAACTGTTGAACTTAAAGAAAATGTAGCACCAAAAGTAGAAAAAGCTGAGTTAATTGATGGTAAAAACGTTGTATTAACATTCAGCAAAGCTATGGATGCAGGTACTGTAGATGCTACAGACTTTAACTTCCTTCTTGATGGTACGGATGTATCTTCTCTAGCTCAAAACCCGATTTCAGTAGAAAAAGGTGAAGTTGCAGCTAATGGTAAGAAAATTACATTCAACTTCAGCCGTGAATTAACAAGTGCAGAATTTACTAAAACAGTAACTGTTAAATCTGCAAAAAATGGTTTTGAAGTTAAGGACTTCAATGGCAACTTACTTGCTCCAATTGAAAGCTTAACAGTTTCAAAAATCATTAAGTAATAGTTTGTTCATGTAATTGAATGAATTTAATAGAAATAAGCCTATAATTTTATAGGCTTATTTTTTTGTTGGTGTAAAAAGGAAGCTGTAATTGATGGAGATAATAAGACGTGTAGATATATCGATTGATCTTTATTGAGAAATAAATCGAAAACGCTTTCAAAAATAGAAGAATATCCCACTTATATGTAAATTATTTGTAAATAAACACCTTTTTTTGTTAAAAAAAACATTCGAAAAGAAGAAGAAAATGTCGAAATGTAATTATTTTAGTCGAATGTAGTCTGAAAATTGTATTTATTGTAAAAAATATTTAAGTGATAAAGTGGAAATATGTGCTATAATTCCAATTGTGTATTCGATATGAAAAATATACGAAGCGCAGTGAGAGTGGTTTATAGGAAAACAGTTTGTTCATTTCTATATTTGAGTATTATTAATATACTAATAATGCGATTAAAAGACTGAATTATCAGAATGTGTCGAATTTTCTTTTGAGAAAGTTCTTGATAACGAATGGTTTTGTATAGTATGATGAACTTGTTTCAAAAAATGGTATTTAAACCTTATATTTACATCTAGCGGTTTGTATCATTTTATTATGTGAACTACTTTTCATTATAGTATTTTTGTTTGTGTTTTTATTGTTTTATGGTTTTTCTAACTAGCTAGTTTTCAAATTTAATATGATATGAAACTAGTAGCATATTCCTGAAGGAGGAAATTTATAAAATGGCAAAGACTAACTCTTACAAAAAAGTAATCGCAGGTACGATGACAGCAGCAATGGTAGCAGGAATTGTAGCTCCAGTAGCAGCAGCAGGTAAAACATTCCCAGACGTAGAAAACCACTGGTCTAAAGAATCAGTTTATTACTTAGTAGAAAAAGGTGCAATTGCAGGTAAGCCAGACGGTACATATGCTCCAGATGAGACAATCGATCGTTCTTCTGCAGCTGTTATCTTCACTAAAATTTTAAATTTACCAGTTGATGACAATGCGCAACCTTCTTTCAAAGATGCTAAAAATACATGGGCTGCTAAATATATCGCAGCAGTTGAAAAAGCTGGTATCGTTAAAGGTGACGGTAAAGATAATTTCTATCCTGAAGGAAAGATTGACCGCGCTTCTTTCGCGTCTATGCTAGTAGGTGCTTATAACTTAAAAGAAAAAGTAGATGGCACATTAGTTACAAAATTTGATGATTTAAGAGGACATTGGGGTGAAGAGAAAGCTAACATCCTAGTTAACCTTGGAATCTCTGTAGGTACTGGTGGTAAATGGGAGCCAAATAAATCTGTATCTCGTGCAGAAGCAGCTCAATTTATCGCATTAACAGATAAAAAATATGCAAAACCAGAGAACAGTGATGCGAAAGTAACAAACGTTGCTGCTACTGAGCCAACACAATTAACGTTAACTGGTACAGGATTAAACAAGCTTACAGCTGAAGATGTTACGCTTGAAGGAAATAAAGCAATTGCACTTGAAGCGAGTAAAGATGGGAAATCTGCAGTTGTAACATTAAGTGGAAAAATTGCTCCAAATAAAGAGCTTCCTGTTAAAGTAAAAGGCAATACATTTATTGTGAAGTATGTATACGAAGTGAAAAAATTACGCGTAGAACAACTTACATTTGATGACGACCGTGCAGATCAAGCAGTTGTCTTCAAATTAAATGAAGAAAAAGATAACGCTGATATCGAGTATTTAGATATCGCTGGTCATGATGTGAAATTTGTTGCGAATAAATTAGATGGCACTCCAGCAAACATCTTTGAAGGTGGCACTGCAGAATCAAAAACTGGTAAACTAGCAGTTGGTATCGATGAAGGTAAATACAAAGTGGAAGTACAAGTTACGAAACGTGGCGGCATCACAGTTTCTAACACTGGTATTATCGAAGTGAAAAACCTTGATGCAGAAGCAACTGCAATTAAAGATGTTGTATTTGCAGTAGATACAGATAAAGCTGGTGTAAATTACGCTAAAGCTTTAAGTGGAACAGACTTCACATTAAACAGCAAAACTTTAGTTGCTGGTGAAAAAGCTGGTATCCACAAAGTTGTTGCTCAAATTAACAAAGAAAACAAAGTTGTTGATCCTAGCGCGATTAGCCTAAAATCATCTAATCCAGGTGTTATCTCTGTTAAAAATGGTGAAATTAAAGCTGAAGCAGCTGGTTCTGCAACACTTACAGTTAAAGTTGGCGATGTAACAAAAACATTTGATTTCGTTGTAAAAACGGATACTCGTAAACTTACAACTGTAAAAGCTAATCCAGATCAATTAAAAGTTGTAGATGGTAAAGAGTTACCAGTAACATTCGTAACGACTGACCAATACGGCGATCCATTTGGTGCAAATACTGGTGCTATTAAAGAAGTATTCCCACAAACAGGCGTTGTAGCTGAATTAGATGTTACTACAACAAATGAAGGTTCTATCGGTACATCTACAATTAAAGTTAAAGGTGCAAAAGTTGGAGCTGGTACAATCCACTTCCAAAATCCAAATGCAAGTGGTGAAGGCTACGGATCACTTCATGTTGAAGTTACGAAGAGCAATATCGGTCATGAAGCTCCACGCTTAGAGCTTGTTTCTAAAGCTGGTCAAAAAGGTGAAGCTGCTGACACTACACTTGGTGCTGGAAATACAGTAGCATATCAATTATCTAATTACACTACTGAAGGCGTATATGCTGATGCAGCTGACTTAGCAGGATATGAGTTTAGAGTAGGTAATGATGCTATCGCTTCTGCTAAAATTGAAGGAAAAACATTAAAAGTAACAGGTAAAACAGCTGGTGTTACAGATGTTATCTTAACGAAAGATGGCGCTACAGCTGGACACGCAACAATTACTGTTACACAAGAAAACATCCAAATTACATCTGTTAAATTTAAAGATGTAGAGGTTGAACAATTCGAAAACCGTAAAGTTGATATCGACAGAGTACTAGACGTTGTGAAGAGTGATAAAGATGATGTTCTAAACGGCATCAAATTAAACATCTCTACAGAACATAAAGTACGTATCGTTGATGCTGAAGGTACAGATCAAGGTAAAGTTTACTTAGATCGTAACGATAATGCTACATTCGATGGTAACGATGTTGCGCTTGGTTATGTAACAGCTGTTAAATCAAATGATACAGTTTCTAAAGAAGGAAATGAATTATTCAACTTCTTAACTGATGAAACTGCTACTAAGAAAAACGACGTCTTCAAAGGTGTAACAACTGCATTTGGAGATAAAGGTACAGTAATCTTTAAAGTTGTGAAGGACAGATTGGCACCAACTACTGAGTATGGTACAAAAGCTGTAACAATCAACGTTATTAAAGAAAAAATCTAATGATTAGATTTGCAATCCTCATGTCATTATGACATGAGGATTGTTTTTTGTTTTGAAAAAAATAGGTCTCTTTAGAGGATTCTAAAGAGACCTATTTTTAATAGTTATTTCTTAAATTTAAACATATCCCCACTCAAATTCGAATCACTATACACGAACAATACCATGTTAATGTTGTTGTCTTTAATGTATTGATATACATCTTTTTCGTGATAGTGACGCAGGTCAAGGATGGATGTATGTTTAAAGCTTTGTGCTAAGTGTGGCACAATTGCATTTGCGAATGAGTCTTTTAGGACTAAGGCGCGTACTTCATTTGGTGCATTGTTATTTTCAAAGACGATTTCTGGATAGTCGTCCGTGTAATAACCTGCGTATGATGTTGTGTCTTTTTGTTTTTCTACGCCGTATATGCTATCTAAGTTTTGATGAACAGTACCTGTCACATCTTTTGCGGTTACACTTGTGAAGTTGAAACCGTCTTTCGGTGTGTAGTAGCACAATTTTTCACCCGTTGCATCAATGAGTTGGTATAGTTGATTGTTGAAGCTACCGACTAAATGTTTATTTTGCGCACATGTACGAGTGTAGTCTTCTTTTTTTATTTCTTTTCCTTTATATATAGAAGATTGTTGCCCGATTGAGTTCATTATATATTGGTAGCCTACGAAGGCACCGTCCATATTCCAATGATGATCTGTTTTGAAATACATGTCCTGTATTTCTTCGTTCGTATAGTTCTTTTTAAATTGCTCCATCAGTTTTATTGGCTTTACGTCAGCAGGAAGTTTTTTTAGAAAGTAATTTAAATTGTCCTGTGCATATGTATAAATATGAGAAGGTAATTTAAATGATAAAGCATTCGTTTTTGACGGTGGTAAAGCAAAGTAAAACTCAACGTTTTGTTCTTTTAAAAACTGAGATAAGTCGTTTATAGCGGGCATGGATTGGTCAATTTCATTATATTTTTTCGTCCACGCTGGATTTTTCAGGAGCCATTTATCATCAGTCAAAATAATGTCGTTAATGAGAGATTTGCCCATATTAATTTGGGCAATTGTATAGCTTTTAATAAATTCATCTCGTCCGATTAGTTGATCATTTGTGTATGTTTCAAAATCTTTAAAGAAGCTACCAGTTAGGAGAGCTTCTTTCGTCAGTGTTGGTTTTTGAGCGAGCGGTCGATTTTCAACTGGTGAAATGGCTCGGTCTGTTTTGAGTAACGATAGTATGCCAAATGAAAAGATAATGGTGAGAAAACCGATTAATAGGATGAGGTTTCCCAATTTTTTCATAGTAACTTTTCCTTCCTACATAAAGTGAAACTTTAATCAGTGGGGGGAATCCCCCACTGATTATTAGTTACTGCCCGTTAATGCGGGATAAGTTAAAACCTGAAATAAATAAATGGATTATATGTTGAGTTAATCAAGTACATAACCGAAATCATAAATAGTGTTAGTAATAATATAGGACGTACAATTTGCATCGTGAACATATACGTTTTTGGCGCAAGTTCTAGTATGTTTTTTATTCGTTTTAAAATTGGTGTCGCTGCGATAAAGGCAATGAGAAATACGATAATGTATTCATGTACGTATAACATTGTATTGTCATCAATGAAAGATTGTCCTCCTATGCCGAACATCGCTTTAAAATATTGGAACGAGTAAGCGAAGTTGTCAGCTCGGAAGAAGACCCAGCCAATCATAACGATGAATAATACGTATGCATGTTGCAGCGGTTTCCATAGTTTGTTTAATATTTTTTCGAATCCAGCCTTTTCAATTGAAATAATAAAGCCGTAATATAAGCCCCAGGCGATAAATGTCCAACTCGCCCCGTGCCATAAACCAGTTAATCCCCATACGATGAAGAGATTACGATAATTCGCTAGTTTTGAAACGCGGTTTCCGCCGAGCGGGATATATATGTAATCGCGGAACCAAGAACCAAGTGTAATATGCCATCTTCTCCAAAACTCTGAAATAGATTTAGAGATGTACGGATAGTTGAAGTTTTTCGGGAAATCAAATCCGAACATTTTTCCAATTCCGATTGCCATATCAGAGTACCCTGAGAAATCGAAATAAATTTGCAGGGTGTAGGCGATAATACCGATCCATGCCGTTCCAACACTTATTTCAGATGGCGGTAAGGCAAATATTTTATCGGCTACAAAACCTACTTGGTTGGCGATTAATATTTTTTTTGCTAGTCCGAGAACGAAAATTTGAATACCTTCTGTGAATCGTTCAAAAGAATGGATACGCGTTTTAATTTGTTCAGCGACGATATTGTAACGAACAATTGGTCCGGCAATAAGCTGAGGGAAAATAGATATATAGAGCGCTAAGTTAAGTGGATTTTTTTGAACATCTCCATCTTTACGGTATATATCGATGACATAAGACATCGCTTGGAATGTATAAAATGAAATTCCAATTGGTAGTGGAATAGGTTCCACATGAATAGATACATGCAATACATTGTTTAAAATGTCTGTGAAAAATGAAATATATTTAAAATAAGACAGTAATAAAATATTTCCGACCACAGCCATAATTAAAAATGTGACTTTCATATTTTTTCGTTTATCATAATGATGCACGAGTAGGCCAAAGCAGTAGTTTAATACGATGGAAAAGAGCATTAAAAGAACGAAACGTGGTTCGCCCCATGCATAGAAAATTAAACTAAATGCAAGTAATACGAAATTACGTAGCTCGGCACGCACTATAAAATAGAAAAATAATACGAGAGGTAAAAAGATAAATAAGAAAATCGAACTACTAAATACCAAAGGACTCTCCTCACTTTTTCGAAATACATTTCGTGCAAAAAAACCGACATATCTATTATATATTCTTTTATATAATGATGCCTTTAATATTTTATCATGTTAATAATTCGATTAAAATAATTATTCTATATAATAGAAGGAAAGCGGTATGGAATCCTTTTGACACTCACTATCTGGATAAGATAAGATGAATAAGGTGTGATTTGTTTAGAAGGGAAGAGATGGTGTGTTATTTAACTCGTTTGAGTTTATTTTTTTATTTTTACCGATAGCATTTCTTTTATATTTTCTATTAAATAAATTTGGACAAACTACTTTAGCGAAAGCTTGGCTTGTGGCAGCATCTTTATTTTTCTATAGTTATTGGAATATAAAATATTTGCCGCTTATGTTAATATCGCTCATTGTGAACTACTTTATCGGAATGAGGCTCGTGAAGCATAAGAGTAAACTTCTTTTAATAGTAGGCTTAATATTTAATATAGGAATGCTTAGTTATTTCAAGTACTATGATTTCTTTTTACAAAATGTAAATTCGTTATTTGGAACTCATTTTACATTATTATCATTAACGTTACCGCTTGCGATTAGTTTCTATACATTCCAAAAGATTGCGTTTTTAGTAGATACGTATCGCGGGGAAACGGAGGCATGTCATTTTCTTGATTACGCTCTGTTTGTAACATTTTTCCCGCAACTTATTGCAGGGCCAATTGTGCACCATGCGCAAATTATGCCGCAGTTTGCTGATCGTAGTAAAAAGCGTTGGCAATCAAATTATATCGTTCTCGGTATTTTTGTATTTGCCATTGGTATTTTCAAAAAGGTAGGGATTGCAGACGTTTTATCTCCCGTTGTACGGGAAGGGTTTGATGTACAGCAGTCGCTAACATTTGTTGAAGCGTGGCTTTCCTCATTAGCGTTTACATTCCAGCTATACTTTGATTTCAGTGGATATAGCGATATGGCGATTGGGATTGCTTTAATGTTTAATATTAAATTGCCTCAAAACTTTAATTCCCCTTATAAAGCGGTGAGTATACAAGATTTTTGGCGTCGCTGGCATATGACATTAAGCCAGTTTTTAACGAAATATGTGTATATTTCTCTTGGAGGAAATAGAAAAGGAATTACGCGTACATACGTCAATATTATGATTGTTTTCTTAATAAGTGGACTTTGGCATGGAGCAGGTTGGACGTTTATTTTCTGGGGATTTCTGCACGGATTAGCTTCTGTCATTCATCGTTTGTGGAATAAAGCAGGAGGGCGCATGCCGGCCTGGGCAGGATGGCTCGTGACGTTTTTCTTCATTAATATAACGTGGGTATTCTTTAGAGCGACATCGATGCATGATGCGGTGAAAGTGTTAAAGGGAATGTTTGGGTTTAATGGATTCGAACTAGCAAATAGCGTGTTCCCAGTATTTATTATGGAGAAACTGCAATTTTTAAAAGAGTATGGTGTTTCATTTACTGAAGCATACCATGTTTCATTATTAGATACGAAAATAGTAGCGTACATTTTCGGAGCATTATGTATTAGTTTCTTCTTAAAAAATTCAATTCAGTTAAAAGACTCGTTCCGTCCGACAGTATGGACGGCGTTATTTACTGCAATATTACTTGTGTATAGTGTGTTACATTTAACGAGTATTAGTGAGTTTTTATACTTTAATTTCTAGGTGGAGAATATGAAAAACAAACAGTGGCTTATTTTCGTTTTTGTATGTGTTTTTGTTCCACTTGCAGGTGTTGGAATATTTAATGGCTATGCAGATTCACTTTGGTTATTCTCGCATAAAAATAAGTGGAATGATGTTCAGTTTGGGTTTAATGAAAGGCAACAAAAAACGAATTATATAACATATCGTCCGTTTACATATGATGGCGTTATACTTGGAAGTAGTAGAACAACGTTTATCAATGAAAATGATTTTACGGGATTAAATGCATTTAATTATGCGGTAAGTAGTACAGATCCGCGTGAATATGATGCGTACATTGAATATGCAAAAGAACGAAAAGGTAGTGAACTATCTTCTATTGTGATTGGTTTAGATTTCCTTGGAACGAACAAAAATAGAGAAATCGGTTTTGATAAACCAGAAGTGTATATTAAGGAAGCGCAAAGCTTACTATATCCAATTAAATCGTATGTGAGTATGGATGGGATTACATATTCCCGAAATACAATTCAAAACTCCATTCATCACAATAAGACTATCGATGTATATAATCGTGATAATGTAAAATCGATGCGTGAGTATACGAAAGAAGAACGGGATGCACAAATTGCTGCGCAAGTAGATAAATTTAGCAGAGAGATTTATGGCGGGAATTATGAGTATCAAAATATGAAGGAAATATTAGGTACTGTAAGATCCCATAATCCGAATGCAAAGTTTTATATTTTCACAACGCCTGTTTCAGAGCCATTGTTCCGTACGATGATTCAATCAGGACGATGGGAAGATTATAAAAGATGGCTCCATGATGCTGTCGATGTATTTGGAGAAGTACATCATTTCATGTATTTAAATTCAGTAACAAAGAACTTAGATAACTATATGGATGGACATCATTTCAGACCGGAAATCGGGAAGATGATTGCACATAAAGTTGTAAATGAAGAAGATCGTACTGTGCCGCAAGATTTCGGTATTGTTATTACGAAGGATAATATTGATGAAGTGCTGGAGGGAATTCGGGCGTCTTTTCAATAGAATAAAAGAAGCAGCATCCTGCTTCTTTTATTCTATTTCTAAATCAACAATTAAGTAAGCGAGTATCACAACAAAGAAAATGCTAACGGCTGGTGCTGTTAATACGTGTCCAGACATAAAGCCGATACCGAGCGATAAGACGAGTGTGCTAGCTAGTAGCATATGTTTTACGCTAAATAGTTTCTTGAAGTTTGTAATTAAGCGAATGAATATTTTTATACCGAAATAAAGAAGCGGCAGTAAATACATAAGGAAGCCGACAATTCCGAATGCGAAGAATAGGTCGTGGAAATCCATTTCGACTAACTTCATTTTCGTTGTATAGTTACCAGCATAGCCCATTCCAAATAGTTTTTGAGATAGTGGTGCTTCTTTATAGTATTGTTTATATACTTTTAAAAATTTGTCGCGATCACTGTAAATTAAACTCTTCATTTCAGAGTCTGTTAGTTCGCCTTCTTTATGTTCTTCTTCTGTAATTACTTTTCCTTCTTTTCGGTCTTTTTCTTCTTGTACTGATTTTTTGTATTCATATATTTGTAAATGGATGCTCATGTTTTTTGCGATAGGAGTTTGCGGTGTAAGTACGAGTAACCCTCCTAATACGACAGCAGCAACAATTGTGTTTACAAGATATGTGAATCCTTTTCCTTCTTTTTTACGATGTATCATATATTCAATGAATAGGAAGAAAAGGGCGATACCAAGTGTAATAACGATGGCACCATAGCCTACTTTTGTTCCAATCATAATGCTTGCATACATCGCAAGTACAGTTGGAATCCAGTAATACGCTTTTGAGAAAGAAGTTGTTTTATGAACCGAGTATAAGACAACGATTGGGAACATAATTGCGAAAATGGAACTTAAATCATTTCCAGCAAAGAACCATCCTCTTGAACCGATTTTTGAGTTCGGATAGCTTGGGAAATCTGTACCAGTTGCCATAGCCGCGATGATTGAAATACTTAAAATTAACGTTGCATATAAGAAGTACGTAATGATTTTATGAAACGCATATTCGTTATTTTTTAATTCTTTTAGTGCGATAATATATCCAAACAGTAGTACAATTGGATATACACTTTTCAAAATAAATTTGACTTCTTCTCCAAATGAAACTGGAGATTTGACCATTAAATTATTCACAAGGCCGATTGCGAGTACGATGCCAAATAGACATAAATAAAGAATATACTTTTTCGCGCCTTGTTGTTTATGATGAAGAAGTAGATAACCCAATGCAAGAAGCATAAAGGCGAAACGGACTACGATTCCGACTGTTGCGCTCATGTGTAATACATAGATTGAAAAAGACGTTAATAAATCTAAAATTGGTTGAAACACAATGAATAGCAGTAGGAAATGCGGGAAGTAGTTATCCGTTTGTTTAAACTTAGTAACCATATATTCCTCCATTTCTTCATTCCGTTATTTCAGCACCCCTCTATTAAATAGGAAGGGGAATGAATTTCTATATTTGTTTTTTATATCAGACTTAAGAATACACCATTTCATTGTAATGGTAAATAGATGAGGAGAGGCGATAAACCGACTTTAATTGCTATATTTTTTAACGGAATTGTATGTTTTATGCAAGGTTCTATACAGATTCTGAGATTATTAGACAGAAAATTAAGAAAAAAGAAGGGTTTTTCAACTCCTTTCTATAATTATATAAGTATAATCTTTATCCCACTTTAATGGGCAGTAAGATCCCCACCTCAAAATGCAGCGAAAGCAAAGAAGTTAGGTAGGGGATCA
>NZ_BPLI01000034.1:0-154865 GCF_019656175.1 Bacillus sp. BML-BC051 | reverse complement strand
AGTTATCCCAGTCTTATGGGCAGGTTACCCACGTGTTACTCACCCGTCCGCCGCTAACTTCTCGAGAGCAAGCTCTCAATCCATTCGCTCGACTTGCATGTATTAGGCACGCCGCCAGCGTTCATCCTGAGCCAGGATCAAACTCTCCAATAAAGTTAGTTTGTCTAGCATCTAAAAATAAAAATTGACGTTTCACGTTGTTTGTTTCGTTTAGTTTTCAAAGTTCAACATCGCGTTTCAGCGACTTTTATAATATATCATAGTATATTATTTTCGTCAACAAGTTTTTTAAGATAATTTGTATCTCTCATTTGCTGACTCTGCCTATTATATAGAGTTTTCTATTGCTATGCAAGTATTATTATAAAAAAATAAGAGAGGGGAAAATCCCCTCTCTTATTCTTCAGAAGAAACCTCTTCATTAGATTCCTCTTCTTCATCTTTTTGTGCTTTTGCTACCGTCGCTACCTCTTGCTCATCCTCTAAACGAATTAGACGAACACCTTGTGTATTACGTCCCATTTGAGAGATTTGATCAACTGGCATACGAATAATAACACCCGCTGCCGTAATTAACATGATGTCTTCTTCACCTGTTACAGATTTAACAGCTACTAACTTACCGTTTTTATCTGTAATATTACAAGTCTTCAGACCTTTACCACCACGGCTTTGTAAACGGTATTCATCAATTGGTGTACGTTTTCCATAACCATTTTTGGTTACAATTAGAACATTTACATCCTCTTCGACGATTTCCATGCCTACAACTTGATCTTCGTCACCTAATGTAATTGCTTTTACACCAGCCGCATTACGTCCCATAGAACGTACATCTTGCTCGTTAAAGCGAATTAGCATACCGTTGCTTGTTCCTACAATAATATCCTTATCACCAGATGTTAAACGTACAGATATTACTTCGTCCTCTTCACGAAGAGAGATTGCAATTAAACCATTCGTACGTATATTCGCAAACGATGAAAGTGGCGTTCTCTTAGAAATACCTTGTTTTGTTGTGAAGAATAAGAATTCATCGTCACCAAATTCACGAATTGGAATAATGGCGTTAATCCATTCACCCTTATCTACACCTAATAAGTTAATAATAGGTATACCTTTTGCTGTACGACTATACTCTGGGATTTCATATCCTTTCGTACGGTATACTTTCCCCTTATTAGTAAAGAATAAAATGTGATCATGCGTAGAAGTAGTTAATAGATGTTCTACGAAATCATCATCATTTGTTCCCATTCCTTGTACACCACGTCCACCACGGTTCTGTGTTTTGTACGTAGAAGCTGGCAACCTCTTAATATAACCATTATGAGTTAACGTAATAGCGATGTTTTGCTCTGGAATCAAATCTTCATCTTCAATAAATTCCATGCCGCCAATTGTAATTTCTGTTCGTCTCTTATCATTGAAACGCTCTTTCACTTCCGTTAATTCTTCACGAATAATCTCAAGAACTTTCTCTTCATCTGCTAAGATTGCTTTTAATTCAGCGATTAACTTCATTAAGTCTTGATATTCTTGCTCAATTTTTTCACGTTCTAATCCTGTTAAACGTTGCAAACGCATATCTAAAATTGCTTGCGCTTGTTTCTCACTTAAACCGAAACGTTCCATTAAGCCTTGCTTTGCAATATCTGCTGTTTTCGAACTACGAATTAACGTAATAACTTCATCAAGATGATCTAGAGCAATTCTTAATCCTTCTAAAATATGAGCACGCGCCTCTGCTTTTTCTAATTCATAAGCAGTACGTCGACGAATTACTACCTTCTGATGCTCCAAGTAATGATATAAATTTTGTTTTAAATTCAATACTTGTGGCTCTCCATTTACAAGAGACAACATATTAATACCGAAACTTGTTTGAAGTGCTGTATGTTTATATAGATTATTTAATAGTACATTGGCATTAGCATCACGGCGTACTTCCATAACAATACGCATACCGTTTCGATCTGACTCATCACGTAAATCCGTAATACCTTCAATTTTCTTGTCACGAACTAATTCTGCGATTTTTTCAATTAATCGTGCCTTATTAACTTGATAAGGTAGTTCAGTTACGAGAATAGATTGTTTACCATTTGACTTCTCTTCAATTTCAACTTTAGCTCGAAGCATAATAGAGCCTCTACCTGTTTCATACGCTCTTCGAATCCCACTTCGTCCCAAAATTAAACCTGCTGTTGGAAAATCAGGTCCTGGAATAAACTCCATTAATTCCGCAATCGTAATGTCAGGATTATGACTTAGTGCCAATACACCATCAATTACTTCACCGAGTTGATGAGGCGGGATATTTGTTGCCATACCAACCGCAATACCCGTCGTACCATTCACTAATAAATTAGGGAAACGCGCCGGCAATACAATTGGCTCTCTTTCAGAACCATCATAGTTATCTTGGTAATCAATCGTATTTTTTGAAATATCACGTATTAATTCCATAGAAATCTTAGACATTCTTGCTTCTGTATAACGCATTGCTGCTGCTGAATCGCCATCAACAGAACCAAAGTTACCATGCCCATCAACAAGCATATAACGCTGACTAAAATCTTGCGCCATACGTACCATCGTCTCGTAAACAGCTGAATCACCGTGAGGGTGATACTTACCAATTACTTCACCGACAATACGCGCCGATTTCTTATACGCTTTATCAGCTGTAATTCCTAAATCATTCATCGCATATAAAACCCTACGATGCACAGGTTTTAATCCATCACGAACATCTGGTAATGCACGTGATACGATAACACTCATTGCGTAATCTAAAAACGATGTACGCATTTCATGACTAATATTAATTTCTCGAATTCGTGCTTGTTGTTGATTGTCTGACATCAACGAGCACCTCCTCTTACATTTCCGTTACACATACATTGATTTATATGTAGAAGACAGGAATACTTAGATTCCTGTCATTACCCATTTAAATATCAAGGTTTTTCACGTATTTTGCATTTTCTTGGATAAAGTTACGACGTGGCTCTACTTTATCTCCCATTAAAATTTCAAATGTTTCATCCGCTTCAATTGCATCTTGAAGAGAAACTTGAAGTAATGAACGTACTTCTGGGTCCATTGTCGTCTCCCATAACTGAGTTGGATTCATTTCCCCTAGACCTTTATAACGCTGAATCCCCGGCTTAGGTTGGGCTGGTAATTCCGCTAAGATTTTTTCAAGTTCCTTATCGTTGTAAGCATATTGAATTTTCTTACCTTGTTGTACTTTAAACAAAGGTGGCTGTGCGATATATATATAACCACACTCAATTATTTGACGCATATAACGATAGAAGAACGTTAATAATAGGGTACGAATATGCGCACCATCAACATCGGCATCAGTCATAATAATAACTTTATGATAGCGAGCTTTTTCAATATCGAAGTCTCCGCCGATATTTGTACCGATCGCTGTAATAATTGTACGAACTTCATCATTTGATAAAATCTTATCTAAACGCGCCTTTTCAACATTAATAATTTTACCCTTCAACGGTAAGATTGCTTGGAAATGACGATCGCGTCCTTGTTTCGCAGACCCACCCGCAGAGTCACCCTCTACGATATAAATTTCACTAATTGCTGGATCTTTAGAAGAACAGTCTGCCAATTTCCCTGGTAAACTTGAAACTTCTAAAGCACTCTTTCGGCGAGTTAACTCACGAGCCTTTTTAGCTGCTACACGCGCACGGGCTGCCATCGTCCCTTTATCTATAATTTTACGCGCAACATTGGGATTTTCCAGTAAGAACTTTTCAAATGCCTCTGAGAACACTGACTCTGTAATCGTTCTTGCTTCACTATTTCCAAGTTTCGTCTTCGTTTGTCCTTCGAATTGCGGATTTGGATGTTTAATTGACACAATTGCCGTTAAACCTTCACGAACATCTTCACCAGTTAAATTACTATCCGCATCTTTTAAAATATTATTTTTACGGCCATAATCGTTGATCACACGAGTTAAGGCTGTTTTAAATCCTACCTCATGTGTACCGCCTTCATACGTATGAATATTATTTGTAAATGAGTAAATATGATTTGTATATCCTTCGTTATATTGAAGCGCAACTTCAACTTGAATGCCATCTTTTGAACCTTCTACATATACAGGTTCTTCATGAATTGGCTGTTTTGAACGATTTAAATGCTCAACATATGATTTAATTCCACCTTCATAATGGAATTCTTTCTTCTGTTTATGTTCACGCTTATCTTCAATTATTAATTTAATATTACGATTTAAAAATGCTAATTCGCGCATACGAGTTGCTAACGTATCAAATTCGTATACAATTGTTTCCTGAAAAATTTCTGGATCTGGTTTAAATCGAGTTATCGTTCCTGTTTGATCTGTGTCACCAATGACTTTTAAATCCGCAACCGGAATACCTCGTTCGTATTTTTGATAATGGATTTTTCCTTCACGATGTACAAATACCTCTAGTTCTGTTGATAGAGCATTTACTACAGATGCCCCAACACCATGCAAACCGCCAGAAACTTTATAACCGCCACCGCCAAACTTACCACCAGCATGAAGAACAGTCATTATAACTTCTACAGCAGGACGTCCCATTTTTTCTTGTATACCAACTGGAATACCACGTCCATTATCCGTTACACGAATACTATTATCTTCTTCGATACTAACGTTAATTTCATCACAATACCCTGCAAGTGCTTCATCAATACTATTATCGACGATTTCCCACACAAGATGGTGAAGTCCTTTTCCACTTGTAGATCCAATATACATCCCAGGACGTTTTCGCACTGCTTCTAATCCTTCAAGTACCTGTATCTGACTTTCATCATATGAGTTTTCTTCCATTTGCTTTTGTTCCATTGACACAAAGATCACCTACTTTTCCATTTAAATAGGGATTACGCCCTATCTATTTCACAATCTACCGTGCCGTTCGTTACATGAATTGTTTTCGCTTCTTTTAATGTTTCGTGTTCAATTCCGTCGACACTCGTCGTTGTCACAAATGTTTGCACTTTTCCTTGAATTGTATTTAACAGATGCGATTGACGATAATCATCTAATTCTGATAATACATCATCCAATAAAAGAATCGGATATTCCTTAACTTCTGAGTAAATCAATTCAATTTCAGCTAATTTTAGGGACAGTGCGGTCGTTCGTTGTTGTCCTTGCGAACCAAAGACTTGAACATTTTTACTATTAACGAAGAATTGTAAATCATCACGATGAGGACCAATTAAAGTTGTACCACGGAAAATCTCACGTTGTTTCACAGATTGAAAATTTTCATAGTATACTTCTTTTATTTTCGACAAATCCATTGATTCTGATACATCTACACTTGGTTTATAGACAATTTCTAATTCTTCTAATCCACGGCTTATACCACGATGAATTGGAGCTGCCCATTCTTGTAGTAAATGCAAAAATTCAAACCGTTTTTGCAATATTTTTGCACCATGCTCAATAAGTTGAAGTGTAAATACATCCAACATCGTTTCCTCATTCTTACTATTCCCTTGCATCTTTTTCAGCAAGTGATTTCGTTGCGTGAGCACTTTTTGATATTGACTCAATTCATACAAATAGACTGGGGCTATTTGTCCTAATTCCATATCTAAAAAGCGTCTTCTTACTTGAGGGCTTCCTTTTACAAGATTTAAATCTTCTGGGGCAAACATGACAACATTCATCATGCCAATATATTGACTCAATTTTTGTTGTTCAAGTTGATTTAATTTTGCCTTTTTACCTTTTTTCGAAATATTTAATTCCAAAGACAAAGAACTATTTCTCTTTTGTAATTTCCCTTTAATTTGACCGAAGTCTTCATCCCAACGGATAAGCTCGCGATCATTAGAGGTTCTATGAGATTTCGCCATCGCTAAAACGTAAATAGCTTCCATCAAATTCGTTTTCCCTTGCGCGTTTTCACCGATAATCACATTAACTTTATCTTCAAAGGAAAGCTCTAACTTTTCATAATTGCGATAGTTTTTTAACTGTATTTCTGAAATAAACAAAGGGCTCCCCCTTTATGCCTGAACTTGGAAACTTCCGCTTCCTGGAATTTCAATAATATCGTTCGCATATAATTTGCGACCTCTTCTATTTTCAAGTTCTTGATTCACGTACACTTCATATTCTTGTAAAAACCATTTTACAGCGCCACCTGTATCAATTACATCGGCTAACTTTAAAAATTGTCCTAGTGTAATATACTCTGTTGAAATTTTAATACGTTTCATAAAATCGCTCACTTTCTGAAAGTGTTCATTCTTTCATTGTACTAAATAAACTAACATTAGGAAAGTAATACCCAAAAATCAAATAAGGGCTACTAGTATCTGAAAACTAGCAACCCTTACTTCTTACTTAGTAAGTACGAACCGGTAAAATTAATTGAATAATGGACTCATCATTTACTGTGCGAATTAAGAATGGTCTCATTGCGCCAGTAAAGCTAATTTTAATTTCAGTACTATCTAAAGCTTTTAGTGCATCCATCATATATTTTGCACTAAAAGATATTTTTAACTCTTCCCCATCTACTTTTTCACATTGAACTTCTTCTACTACTTTCCCGATTTCTGGTGAATTCGAAGAAATCTCTAGCATTTCCTGTTCTAAAGTCGATAATTTTACAACATTATTACGACCATCTCTTGCTAATAGAGATGCACGGTCAATTGCTTGTAAAAATTCTTTTGTATTTACAAAAATATCTGTTTTACTTTCAGCTGGAATTAAACGAGTTGTATCAGGGTAATTCCCTTCTAACAATCTTGAGAAGAATAATAAATGCTTTGTACGGAATAATACTTGATACTCCGTAATAACGATATCTACCATTTCTTCAGACTCATCTAGAATTTTGCTTAATTCATTTAAGCTTTTACCCGGAATAACAACATTCGCTTGAAATTCATCTGCGATTCCTTCGATTTTTGCTTTTCGAAGAGCTAACCTGTGACTATCTGTAGCAATACAAGTTAATTCGCTGTTATATACTTTCCAGTTTACACCTGTCAAGATTGGTCTTGTTTCAGAAGTGGAAACTGCAAATACAGTTTGTCTGATCATATGTTTCAGTAAATCTGTTGGAATCTTAAAAACATGATGTTCTTCAATTTGTGGTAACAATGGATATTCAGCAGAATCTAAACCATTTAAATTAAACTCTGATTTTCCAGAAGTTATTTTTGTCATAAAATGATTTTCCACAGAAATTTCGACAGTCTCTTTAGGTAATTTTTTTACAATCTCACTAAAATATTTTGCTTGTAAAATAATACTTCCTGATTGCGCTACTTCTACGATTTCTTTTCCATCGTCTTCAACTGGGATAAAGGATTCAATAGAAATATCAGCATCGCTTCCTGTCAACGTAACGCCTTCTTCCGTAGCGACAATTTTAATTCCTGTAAGGATCGGAATTGTTGTACGAGAAGAAACAGCCTTCATTACATCTTGTACACTTCTTACAAGATAGTCTTTTTGTATTGTAAAACGCATAAAGAAAAACCTCCGGTAAGTATAAGATTTTATTTAATTAATAAAGATAAAAAATAGTAGTAATAGTAATAGGGCTTGTGGATATGTGGATAACCCCGTTAAAGGATGTAAAAACAGTCTATCTACATGTGGATAGACTGTGCGTAAAACAAGGTAAGTTATTCACACTATTCAGCTACTACTTTAAAATATCGTTAATTTCTTCAACTTGCTTTTGTAATTGCGTATCCGTTTTAAGCAGCTTAGAAATTTTTTCATGGGCATGGATAACTGTTGTATGATCACGTCCACCAAATTCTTCACCTATTTTAGGTAAGGAGGAGTCTGTAAGTTCGCGTGATAAATACATTGCAATTTGGCGAGGGAAGGCAACTGATTTTGTTCGCTTTTTCGCCTTGAAATCTTCTAATTTTATTTGATAAACATCCCCAACAGCCTTTTGAATATCATAAATGGAGATAATTTTTGGTTTAGAATTTGGAATAATATCTTTAAGTGCTTCAGCTGCTAAATCCGCATTAATATCTTTGTTAATTAAAGATGAATAAGCTACAACTCGGATGAGTGCACCTTCTAATTCACGAATGTTTGAATCAATTTGATTTGCAATATAAAGCATAACCTCATTTGGTATATCGAGTCCTTCAGCCTTTGCTTTTTTACGTAAAATTGCAATTCGTGTTTCTAAATCTGGTGGCGTAATATCCGTAATGAGTCCCCATTCAAAGCGAGAACGAAGACGGTCTTCTAAAGTTGGAATTTCTTTTGGTGGCCGGTCACTTGAAATTACAATTTGTTTACTTTCTTCGTGTAATGCATTGAATGTATGGAAAAACTCTTCTTGAGTTTGTTCTTTTCCTGCTAGAAATTGAATATCATCTATCAATAAAACATCTACATTACGGTATTTATTACGAAAATCGACCGCTTTATTATCACGAATAGAATTAATGAATTCATTTGTAAATTTTTCTGATGATAAATATACAACCTTCGCGTTTGGGTTATGTTCAATTACATAATGACCAATTGCATGCATTAAATGGGTCTTTCCGAGTCCAACTCCCCCGTAAATAAAGAGGGGATTATATGCTTTAGCTGGCGCTTCGGCTACGGCCAATGAAGCAGCGTGAGCAAAACGGTTACCAGAGCCAATAACAAATGTATCAAACGTATATTTTGGATTTAGCATACTCTGTGGTAAATGATTAGAATCATCATGTGCTGAATTTGGTTTAGAAGGAGGAAGATCAATCTCCTCTTCAGCTTGACTTTGGGGAATAATAAAGCGAATAGCTAATTTTGCCCCCGTTAAATCGTAAAGTGTTTCCGAAATTAGCTCTGAATAATGAGATTCTAACCAATCACGAGCGAATTCATTTGGAGCCGTAATTGTTAATACGTCCTTCTTTAAATTATGCGCGGTTGTTGACTTTAACCATGTTTCATAACTTGGTTTACTGACCTTTTTTTCTAGTTCTTTTAAGGCACTGTTCCATAAATCAGAGATGTTTTCCAAAGGTGTCCCTCCTTTACTAAGATGGTAAAAGAATAAGGTTGCGCAACAAATGTACAACCTAAATAAATATAAAATGTATATTTATACGAAACGTATTTTAAAACCTAAAAACGTCGTTTGTATATGAGATAGGGTTTTCGACAAAAAAAGTAAATGTGGATAATCATTTACCCACATGTGATTAAAACTGTCCACATGTTATACACAAATTGTGGATAAGATAAAGATGTGGAAAACTTATTCAAAGTGAAAACACAACTATAATATCAAAAAAAAGCAGCTATAGCAATGAATTTCAGAAAGTTATCCACAAAATCAATACCTTGTGGAATAAACTTGTCCACAACACGATATACTGTGTAAAAGTACGAAAAGAGTTTGTGGATATAAAAAACAAGAAAAAACATTTATCCACAAGGAAATGTAGGGTCTGTGAAAAAGTATGTGAATAGGTTCAAAATGAATATTTGATGAAAATTTCGAGAACCATTGACATTTTCCTAGTTGATTAACTATAATTTATAGGACTGTCTTTAACAGATATTCCTCAGGGAGGTGTCATATAATGAAAAGAACTTACCAACCAAATAAACGTAAGCGCAGCAAAGTACATGGTTTCCGCAGCCGTATGAGCACAGCGAACGGACGTAAAGTGCTAGCAGCTCGTCGTCGTAAAGGAAGAAAAGTATTATCTGCGTAGACCACTGATCGTTCAGTGGTCTTTTTTTCTAATAATAGTGAATTTCCACTGATGAACTACAGGAGTGTCAATTGATATGAAGAAAACACATCGTATAAAAAAGAATGATGAATTCCAGACGGTTTTTCAAAAAGGAAAATCGAATGCGAATCGTCAGCTTGTTGTCTATCAACTAGATAAGGCAGAGCAGCCAAACTTTCGTATTGGTCTTTCTGTCAGCAAGAAAATAGGAAATGCAGTAGTGCGTAACCGAATTAAACGTATGATTCGCCAGTCAATCACAGAATTAAAAGATGAGATAGATTCTGGAAAAGATTTTGTTATAATAGCAAGGAAGCCTTGTGCAGAGATGACATATGAAGAATTAAAGAAAAGCTTAATTCATGTCTTTAAACGCTCTGGTATGAAAAGAATAAAAAAGTAGCGTAAGGAAATGAATTACACTATATACATACCGAAACAAGGAGGAGCAGGCTTTGAAAAAGAAAATAGGTTTACTAGCCATGGTTATTGCATTAATGGCAATTGCTACTGGCTGTAGTGAAGTGAATCAGCCGATTACGCCGAAAAGTACTGGAATTTGGAATGAATATTTCGTATATCCGCTTTCTCAGTTAATTACGTATTTTGCCAACTTATTTGGTAGTAATTACGGTTTAGCAATCGTTGTTACAACTCTTATCATTCGTTTTGCATTATTACCATTAATGATTAAACAAACGAAGAGTACGAAAGCAATGCAGGCGTTACAACCAGAAATGGTGAAGTTAAAAGAGAAATATAGCTCTAAAGATCAAGCAACACAGCAAAAACTACAACAAGAAATGATGCAGTTATATCAAAAAAATGGTGTAAACCCATTAGCAGGATGTTTACCGATATTTGTTCAGATGCCTATTTTATTCGCGTTTTACCATGCAATTATGAGAACAGCTGAAATTAGCAAGCATACATTTTTATGGTTCGACTTAGGGCAGGCAGATCCGTACTATATCTTACCGGTTGTCGCGGCAATTACGACATTTATTCAGCAAAAGCTTGCAATGGCAGGAACAGCTGGTCAAAATCCGCAAATGGCAATGATGATTTGGCTTATGCCAATTATGATTTTAGTCTTTGCAATTAACTTCCCAGCTGCATTATCACTTTACTGGGTTGTTGGTAATATCTTTGGTATCGCTCAAATGTACTTGATCAAGGGGCCGGAAATTAAGGCTAGTAAGGCAGGAGGATCAAGCAAGTGAGTGTAATTACTGCTAAAGGACAAACAGTCGAGCTGGCAGTACAAGATGCTTTAAGACAACTAAACGTTTCAAAAGACCGAGTAGATATAAATATAATCGATGAAGGTAAAAGAGGGTTCCTAGGTTTATTTGGGAATCGACCTGCAGTAGTAGAAGTTGTATTGAAGAAAGATCCGATTCAAGAATGTGAAGAATATTTAAAGAATGTTATTCACGATATGGGTGTGGAAGCTGAGATTAGTAAAATTGTAAAAGGACGCGAAGTTGAATTTACAATTTCTGGCGAAAATATAGGTGTTTTGATTGGAAAAAGAGGAAATACCTTGAATTATTTGCAGTATTTAACAAAACTTGTGGCGAATCGTAATACGAAGCAGTATATTGGCATCACACTAGATGCTGAAAATTATCGTAGTAAAAGAAAAAGTACATTAGAAGCACTTTCTTATCGATTAGCAAAACAAGTAGTAAGTACGAAAAAAAGGGTTGTGTTGGAGCCTATGCCATCTTTTGAACGAAAGATTATCCATCAAGCATTATCTAATCATCAAAATATCATTACAACTTCTGAAGGAAAAGAACCACATCGACATGTTGTAATATCTTCCAAGTGACCGGTTACTCAATTGAGTACCGGTTTTTTTGAGGGGAAAATAGGTGTGGATAACTAAAAAACACTAAACTTATCCACTGTGAATAAGTTTAGTGTTTTTTACATGGGGACATAATAAAATGAGTTATTATTCTTTTGTAGATAGGTTCGTTATGGTATTCTAATAATTTAGTGAAGAAAATAATCATGTTGAAATAGAGATAAATAAGCAAGTGAGGTGAAAGGACATGGAATTTGATACAATTGCTGCGATTTCCACAGCGCTTGGAGAGGGTGCAATTGCCATTGTTCGAGTAAGTGGGGATGATGCGGTTGAAAAAGTTAATCGTATTTTTAAAGGGAAGGATTTAACAGAGGTTCCTTCTCACACAATTCATTATGGTCATATTGTTGATTTAGATACAAATCAGGTTATTGAAGAAGTGATGGTGTCTATTCTGCGTGCACCAAGGACTTTTACACGTGAAAATATAGTGGAAATTAACTGTCACGGTGGACTTGTTTCAGTAAATAAAGTGTTGCAGCTTATTTTAGCGCAAGGAGTACGATTAGCGGAGCCTGGTGAATTTACGAAACGTGCTTTTTTAAATGGCCGTATTGATTTATCACAAGCAGAAGCTGTTATGGACTTAATCCGTGCAAAAACAGATCGTGCAATGAACGTAGCAATTAATCAAATGGAAGGACGATTATCTAAATTGATCGGCCGTCTGCGTCAGGACATATTAGAAACGTTAGCTCATGTTGAGGTAAACATAGATTACCCGGAATATGATGATGTGGAAGAAATGACACATAATATTTTAATTGAGAAAGCTACACATGTTCGTGCCGAAATTGCAAAAATATTAGAAACATCGAAGCAAGGAAAAATTTTACGTGAAGGTATTGCTACTGCGATCATCGGTAGACCTAACGTTGGGAAGTCATCGCTATTAAATAGTCTCGTTCAGGAGAAAAAGGCAATTGTAACTGATATTGCAGGAACAACTCGTGATGTTATTGAAGAGTACGTTAATGTGCGTGGTGTACCACTTAAACTTATAGATACAGCCGGAATTCGTGAAACAGAAGATGTTGTTGAAAGAATTGGTGTAGAGCGTTCAAAAGAAATGATGAGCCAAGCTGATTTAGTGTTAGTTGTCGTGAATTATAGCGAGGCTTTAACGAATGAGGATGAAGATCTATTCCGTGCCGTACAAGGAAAAGATTTCATTGTTATTGTAAATAAGACGGATTTACCGCAAACAATTGATATGGAACGTGTTACAGAATTGGCAGCGGGAAATCGTGTTATTACAACATCGTTAATTGAGGAACAAGGAATAGATGAGCTTGAAAAGGCAATAGCTGACTTATTCTTTGAAGGAGCAATCGATTCTGCAGATGTGACATATGTTTCTAATGCAAGACATATTGGATTATTAACACAAGCAGGAAAAACAATTGGAGATGCGATTGAGGCGATAGAAAATGGTGTTCCAATTGATATGGTACAAATTGATTTAACAAGAACGTGGGAAATACTTGGTGAAATTACTGGTGATACCGTCCATGAAAGCCTAATTGACCAGCTGTTCTCTCAATTTTGTTTAGGAAAATAATATAGTGATGTTTTAGAAAGATAGAGATTATTAGGAGGAATAAACAATGGGATACAATGCCGGTTCATACGATGTCATAGTAATCGGTGCAGGTCATGCAGGATGTGAAGCTGGTCTTGCGGCAGCACGAATGGGCTCCAACACATTAATGTTAACAATTAATTTAGATATGGTAGCGTTTATGCCATGTAACCCTTCTGTTGGTGGACCAGCAAAAGGGATTGTTGTTCGTGAAATTGATGCATTAGGCGGAGAAATGGGACGCAACATTGATAAAACACATATTCAAATGCGTATGTTAAATACAGGTAAAGGACCAGCTGTACGCGCACTTCGAGCACAAGCAGATAAGTTCTCTTACCAGCATGAATTAAAGAAAACAATTGAAGAAACACCAAATCTAACGTTGTTCCAAGGAATGGTAGAGCGTTTAATCGTTGAAGATGGCGAATGTAAAGGGGTAATTACGCAATCTGGTGCTGAATATACAGCAAAGACAGTAGTAATTACGACTGGAACATTTTTACGCGGTGAGATTATTATGGGGGATTTAAAATATTCGAGCGGTCCGAATAATCAACAACCATCTATTACTTTATCGGAACATTTAGAGGAGCTTGGATTTGATCTTGTTAGATTTAAAACAGGTACACCTCCACGTGTAAATAGTAATACAATTGATTACAGTAAAACAGAAATTCAGCCAGGTGATGATAAACCACGAGCTTTCTCTTTTGAAACGACAAAATTTATTATGGATCAAATTCCATGTTGGTTGACGTATACAAGTACGGAAACACATCGTTTAATAGATGAAAACCTACATCGCTCAGCTATGTATTCTGGTATGATTAAGGGAACAGGACCTAGATATTGTCCTTCAATTGAAGACAAAGTAGTAAGGTTTAATGATAAACCACGTCATCAAATTTTCTTAGAGCCAGAGGGACGTAATACACAAGAAGTGTATGTACAAGGTTTATCCACAAGCTTACCAGAAGATGTGCAGCGTGATATGCTTAGAACAATCCCTGGTCTAGAAAATGTTGAAATGATGCGTACAGGTTATGCGATTGAATATGATGCGATTGTGCCAACACAACTATGGCCAACACTTGAAACGAAAAAAATTAAGAATTTATATACAGCAGGACAGATTAACGGAACTTCTGGTTATGAAGAGGCCGCAGGACAAGGGCTTATGGCTGGGATTAATGCAGCATGTCGTTCTTTAGGCAAAAAAGAAGTTATTTTAGGTCGTGAGGATGCTTATATTGGTGTCTTAATTGATGATCTTGTAACGAAAGGTACAAATGAACCATATCGTTTATTAACGTCTCGTGCAGAATATCGCCTATTATTACGCCATGATAATGCTGATCTTCGTTTAACTGAAGTTGGTCGTGAAATTGGATTAATTAAAGAAGAGCGCTATGAGCGATTTACAAATAAAAAATTACAAATTGAACAGGAAAAGGAACGTTTAAGTAGCATTATTATTAAGCCACGTCCTGAAGTTCAAGAATTAATTCGTAGCATTGGTGGAAGTGAATTGAAAGATGGGATACGTGCAAGTGACTTATTACGTCGTCCAGAGATGACATATGAGCACATTCACCTTTTAGTACCAAGTGAAGTAGAATTAAGTGATGAAGTGACAGAACAAGTTGAAATTCAGATTAAGTACGAAGGATATATTGAAAAATCTTTACAGCAAGTAGAGCGTATGAAGAAAATGGAAAACAAAAAAATCCCTGTGGATATTGATTATGATGCGATTTCTAGCATTGCCTCAGAAGCTAGACAGAAATTGAAAGATGTTCGTCCACTTTCAATGGGGCAGGCTTCACGTATTTCTGGTGTAAATCCAGCGGATGTTTCCATTTTGCTTGTGTATATTGAACAAGGAAAAATTGCGCGAGTATCGAACCAATAAATAGTAAGGAGATATTGCTAGATGAACATAGAACAATTTCAATCTATGCTAGAAGAGAAGGGGATCACCCTCTCTTCTAGACAGTTAGAGCAGTTCGAAATCTACTTCGAAACATTAGTAGAGTGGAATGAAAAAATGAATTTAACGGCTATTACGGAGAAAGAAGAAGTATATTTAAAACACTTTTTTGATTCCATTACAGCTGCTTTTTATTATGATTTTTCAAAACCATTCTCAATTTGTGATGTTGGTGCAGGAGCTGGATTCCCAAGTATTCCTTTAAAAATCTGTTTCCCGCACTTAAAAGTGACAATTGTAGACTCATTGCAAAAACGCATTAATTTCTTAAATCATTTAGCACAAAAGTTGGAATTAAGTGACGTTGCGTTTTGTCATGATCGTGCTGAAACATTTGGGAAAAAAGAAGGTGTACGTGAATCGTACGATATTGTAATGGCACGTGCAGTTGCGCGACTTTCGGTATTGAGTGAGCTATGTTTACCACTTGTAAAAGTTGGAGGAACATTCATTGCAATGAAAGGTGCTGCAGCAAATGAAGAAATTGAAAATGGCAAGTATGCTTTAGAGGTGCTAGGCGGGGATCTAAAAGAAATGTCTACGTTCCAATTACCGTTTGAAGAAAGTGAACGTAATATTTTATTAATCGAGAAAAAGCGCAAGACACCAAAGAAATATCCACGCAAACCGGGAACACCCAATAAATTACCTATTGAAAAATAAATCTTATTAGACGTAAGATTAAATTATATAAATGAAAACGTAAATGTTTCATAGGAAACATTTTATGGAGAATAGTCAATAGGCCTAAAAGGTGGTGGAATATGTATGAAAAATACGTTTTCTCGTTTATTTGGCTTTGGAGATAAAGAGAGCGAATTCGAATTACAAGACGAAAGCCATGAAGAAATAGATAAAAAGGTATATGAAGAAATACAAGAAATTCCGATAGTAAATATTACCCCTAACCGTTATCAGCCACGAACAGTTTTTGATGATGCGCGTATTGAGGAGCTAGCATTAACGATTCGTACACATGGACTTATTCAGCCAATTGTTGTGAGGCAATATGAGGATGATAAATACGAGATTATTGCTG
This sequence comes from Bacillus sp. BML-BC051, assembly GCF_019656175.1. Classification (NCBI taxonomy): domain Bacteria; kingdom Bacillati; phylum Bacillota; class Bacilli; order Caryophanales; family Bacillaceae; genus Bacillus; species Bacillus sp. BML-BC051. Next base: position 138,595 of record NZ_BPLI01000034.1, on the reverse strand, counting down.
GGGAAAGACGTTTCCGTGCGGCAACAAAGTTAGGGTGGGAAAAGGTTCCTGCAATTATAAAGAACTTAAATGATACAGAGACAGCTTCTGTGGCTTTAATTGAAAACTTGCAACGTGAGGAACTAACAGCAATCGAGGAAGCTGTGGCATATCAAAAGCTAATTGAGTTACATAATTTAACACAAGAAGCATTGGCACAACGACTTGGAAAAGGACAATCTACAATCGCAAATAAGTTGCGATTGTTAAAGTTGCCTGAAGAAATAAAAAGTGCGTTATTAGAAAAAAGCATTACAGAAAGACATGCTCGCGCGCTCATTCCTTTAAAAAATGAGGAATTACAACTGAAGGTTTTACAGGAAATTGTGGAGAAACAGCTGAATGTAAAGCAAACAGAGGAACGAATTGCGAAATTACTAGAGGAAGCAAAACCGAAGCGTAAGGCGAAACAAAAAGCAGTAAGTCGAGATACGAGAATTGCCATGAATACAATTAGGCAGTCATTACAAATGGTTGCTGACAGTGGTTTAAATGTTAATTCTGAGGAAGAAGAATTTGATGAGTACTATCAAATTACAATTAAAATTCCGAAGAAAAAATAATAATGGCGTGTTAGAGACCTTATCCTATTGGATAGGTCTCTTTTACTATATTTTCTTGTTAGATGAGGAAGGAGTTTACAAATAAATTTTGAAGTTTAATAAGGACGTAAAAGAAAAACTTTTATTTCATGTTACAATAAACGTAATTGTTACTAGAATAAGATAGAAAGGTTGAAAGTAGGTGACATCATGGGAAAAATCATTGCAATTGCCAATCAAAAAGGTGGCGTTGGGAAAACAACCACATCTGTTAATTTAGGGGCTGGATTGGCACAAGTAGGTAAAAAGGTCCTTCTTGTAGATATTGATGCTCAAGGAAATGCAACGACTGGTGTGGGAATTGAAAAATCCGAATTAGATCAATGTATTTACAATGTTCTTGTGGAAGATGCAGATGTTCAAGGGGTTATACGTAAAACCGCAACTGAAAACTTAGATGTTCTACCCGCTACAATTCAATTAGCAGGTGCTGAAATTGAATTGGTACCGACTATTTCCCGGGAAGTACGTTTACAAAGGGCATTACAGCCAGTTCGTGATGAATATGACTATATTATTATCGACTGTCCCCCGTCCTTAGGGTTATTAACGATTAATGCATTAACTGCAGCAGATTCTGTTATTATTCCTGTTCAATGCGAATATTACGCACTAGAAGGATTAAGTCAGCTATTAAATACAGTTCGACTTGTGCAAAAGCACTTAAATAAAAATCTAGCAATTCAAGGTGTATTGCTAACAATGTTGGATGCCCGTACGAATTTAGGGATTCAGGTTATAGATGAAGTAAAAAAGTACTTTAGAGATAAAGTATACCGTTCGATTATTCCTCGTAATGTTCGTTTAAGTGAAGCACCAAGTCATGGGAAACCAATTATGCAGTATGACGCTAAATCAAGAGGGGCAGAAGTATATATAGATTTAGCAGAGGAAGTGATTGCAGGTGGCTAAAGGATTAGGAAGAGGAATCAATGTGTTTTTTCCTGATTTAGATGTGAAAGAAGAAGAGACAATTCAGGAGATTGCGATAACTGAATTAAGACCGAATCCATATCAACCACGTAAACACTTTAATAAAGAGGCGATTCAAGAATTAGCGGCTTCTATTAAAGAGCACGGCATACTGCAACCATTAATTGCTAGAAAGAGTATTAAAGGATATGAAATCGTTGCAGGCGAAAGAAGATATCGTGCTGCCAAAGAGGCGGGGCTCGAAAAGGTACCTGCTGTTGTAAGACAATTAAATGAGCAGCAAATGATGGAGTTTGCATTGCTTGAAAACTTACAACGAGAAGATTTAAATCCAATGGAAGAAGCAATGGCATATCAAATGTTAATGAATGAGCTAAATATAACGCAAGAACAATTAGCGAAACGTCTTGGTAAGAGCAGACCTTACATTGCAAACTATACGCGGTTATTAAGCCTCCCTTCTTTTGTGCAAGATATGATTGCAAATGGTCAACTTTCAATGGCTCATGGGAGAACTTTGCTTACGATAAAAGATGAAGAACAATTAAAATCTTTATTAAAACGAATCGAAAAAGAAGGATTAAATGTTCGTCAATTAGAGAAAATTGTCCAGGAGATTAATCAACGCGTTTCACGTGAAACAAAACAAGTGAAAAAAGAGAGAAATATATTTTTTGTAGAACGCGAAACGTTTTTAAGAGAAAAGTTTGGCACAGATGTGAAGATTAAAGAAACGAAAAAAGAAAAAGGTAAAATCGAAATTGAATTTTTTAATAAAGAAGATTTAAATCGTATTTTAGAATTATTAGCGCAGAAAAACTAAAAAGCAAACCATCTTATTATTTATAGATGGTTTGCTTTTTTTAATACAGATAATTTTTGGTCTGTTTCTTTTATACTTTGTGCAATAACATCAGCCATTTTCATAACTAAACTTAATCTTGTATTTTGCAGGACGAAAAACTCCATAAAACCATTTAGATTTACGATGCCATGAATATGTAAATCACCAACTGCAGGTAACTTTTTATTCATCGCAGCTCCAGGTTTACTAGGCCCCATTCCGGTAGTGATGGAACCGATACTTTGGGACTTTCCTAAACAGGCATCAACCGCAATTATAAACGAGGTAGGATTATCTTTCTGTATATTCTGAATTTTCTCCTCTAAATTTAGCGCATGTACTGGCTCATCTAGTGTGCCAAACACTTGGAAGTTTTTAATTCCTACTTGTTCTAGTTTCGTACCGACTAACGGACCAAGTGCATCGCCTGTAGAACGATCTGTTCCAATACAAACGAGAATAATCGGTATATTTGTTTTAATAGGGATATGGGAAAGTAAGAAATTACTAATGGTCTCGGAGGCTTCTACGTCTTGGTGCATAACATTTTGAGTTTCTTTTTCGAAAAAGGGTAAGCGAAAACTTCCAATATTCATGAAGCATCCATCCTTTTAATAAATTTTCAAAATATGTTATATGGTGAGTAAAATGGAAAACTATAAGTGCGTACTTCTTGTAAAACTTGAGTGAAAACGGAAATAATAGTACTAGTATATATATATTCGTTCCATTTTATACCTGTATGGAAGTTAACAAATATAATTAAAGTCATAAAATTTTTTCAGCAATTAGGAGACTTCTGATACAATAAGAAGGATAACTAAAAAGAAATTTTGGCTGGAGAGGTAGAGGTACATGGATTTATTAACAAAGTGGTTTAATGCCACAAAACAGTATTTATTAAATGCTGATCGTTGGGCTGATATTGGAACAGCGACATTGAAAATATGTATTATTTTAATAATTGGTGCGGTTGTTGTACGAGTTGCGCGTGCAATTGTGCGAAATGCGTTTCGTATGGGAAGCCGTTCGCCAATTCAAATTTCAGAACGTCGTACAGTTACAGTAGCGAAGTTACTTGAAAATATTGTGGCATACGTTGTTATGTTCATTATGTTAATTGCGATTTTGGGTGTATTTAATATTAATGCGTCTGGTTTATTAGCAGGTGCTGGGGTAATTGGTTTAGCAGTCGGATTTGGTGCTCAAAGTTTAGTGAAAGATGTTATTACGGGGTTATTTATTTTGCTAGAAGATCAATTTTCAGTAGGTGACTATGTAAAAATTGGTCAGTTTGAAGGTGTCGTTCTAGAAATTGGACTTCGTACAACAAAAGTAAAGAGTTGGACAGGCGAAATTCATACTTTACCAAATGGAAGTATCATTCAAGTTACGAACTATTCAGTTAGTAATAGTGTAGCATTTGTTGATGTATCCATTTCATATGAGGCTGACATAGCGAAAGCGGAGCAAGTCATTGAAGAGTTATTAGAAGAATTACCTGCACAGTATACGCAAATGGTAGCAAAGCCTCAGTTATTAGGTGTGCAAACATTGGCTGCATCAGAAGTTATATTACGTGTTATTGCGGAAGTAGAGCCGATGCAACATGCGGTTGTTGCAAGAGCCCTTCGTAAAGAAATTAAAAATCGTCTAGATTTACATGGGATTGAAATTCCATATCCACGTATGGTTTTATATAATCGTGAAGAATTGGTGAGTGGAAAAGCAATTTAGTATGGAGAGGGGTTTGGAGAATGGAGCAAAAGCAGTATAACTTGTACGATGTTGTGGAAATGAAGAAAGCCCACCCATGTGGTGAGAATCGCTGGAAGATTATTCGTATGGGAATGGATATCCGCATTAAGTGCGAGGGATGTGACCATTCAGTAATGATTCCTCGAAGAGAATTTGATCGTAAGGTGAAAAAAATACTTGTGAAGCACGAAGAATAGAGAGAAAGTAACAGTTGCAATGGGCGGCTGTTACTTTTTTCATTTGGAGGAAACTTGTCATTTTTTTCGTTACTATCTATAATGATGAAAGATTGAGACATAGGAGTGAAAAATATGGGATTAACGGCTGGGATTGTTGGATTACCTAACGTAGGGAAGTCAACTTTATTTAATGCAATTACACAAGCAGGAGCAGAATCTGCAAACTATCCATTCTGTACAATTGATCCAAACGTAGGGATTGTAGAAGTACCAGATGAGCGTTTAAATAAATTAACGGAATTAGTAGAACCGAAAAAAACTGTTCCGACTGTATTTGAGTTTACTGATATTGCAGGTATCGTAAAAGGTGCTAGTAAAGGTGAAGGTTTAGGAAATAAATTCTTATCTCACATTCGCCAAGTAGATGCAATTTGCCAAGTTGTTCGTTGTTTTGAAGACGAAAATATTACACACGTTTCAGGGAAAGTAGATCCAATCGATGATATTGAAACAATCAACTTGGAGTTAATCTTAGCGGATTTAGAATCTGTTGATAAACGTATCGAACGTGTTGCGAAATTAGCAAGACAAAAAGATAAAGAAGCAGTATATGAGCATGAAATTTTAGTTCGCTTAAAAGAAGCTTTTGAAGAGGGCAAACCAGCTCGTACTGTTGAATTCACAGAAGAGCAAATGAAGATTGTTAAAGGCCTTCATTTACTTACAACGAAAGAAATGTTATACGTAGCAAACGTAAGTGAGGACGATATTATCGACCCTTCTGAAAATAAATACGTACAAATGGTAAAAGAATTTGCTGCAAATGAAAATTCTCAAGTTATCGTTGTATGTGCAAAAATCGAAGAAGAAATCGCTGAGCTAGACGAAGAAGAGAAAAAAGTATTCCTTGAAGAACTAGGCATTGAAGAATCTGGTTTAGATCAATTAATTCGTGCTGCATATGACTTATTAGGACTTGCTACTTACTTCACAGCAGGTGTGCAAGAAGTACGTGCATGGACATTCAAACAAGGTATGAAAGCACCACAATGTGCTGGCGTAATTCATACAGACTTCGAGCGTGGATTTATTCGTGCAGAAACAGTTTCTTACGAAGACTTAATGACAAACGGTTCTATGACAGCTGCAAAAGAAGCTGGTAAAGTTCGTTTAGAAGGAAAAGAGTATATCGTAAAAGACGGAGACGTTATGCACTTCCGCTTCAACGTTTAATTTAATATTTCCTAGGAAAAAATTAAGATATAAGCTTGGCAAATATATTATGTGTTTGCCGAGTTTTTTATGCATGGGTGAGTTGATTCATCTAACTTACTATGATATAATCTAAACTCGTGAGTAATTACTATAAATTAATTGCTCCTTGCCCATTATGGGCCGTTTAGACCAAAAGGAGGTGAAAGTGTAATGAGAAAGTACGAAATTATGTACATCATTCGTCCTGGCGTTGAAGAAGAAGCTCAAAAAGCTTTAGTTGAACGTTTCGCAGGTGTTTTAACAAACAATGGTGCAGAAATCATTAACACGAAAGAGTGGGGTAAGCGTCGTTTAGCTTACGAAATCAACGACTTACGTGAAGGTTTCTACATGATCTTAAACGTGAACTCTAACGCAGAAGCGATTAACGAATTCGACCGTTTAGCTAAGATCAACGAAGACATCCTTCGTCATATCGTTGTTAAAGAAGAAGAAAAATAATTGATATATAAGGGAGAGTGGTTCGATTGATGAATCGTGTTATCCTCGTTGGTCGTTTAACTAAGGACCCTGACTTACGTTACACGCCCAATGGTGTTGCAGTAGCTACTTTTACGTTAGCTGTGAATCGCGCATTTGCGAATCAACAAGGTGAGCGTGAAGCTGACTTTATTAATTGTGTAATATGGCGTAAACAAGCAGAAAACGTAGCAAATTATTTGAAAAAAGGTAGCTTAGCAGGCGTAGATGGACGTCTTCAAACTCGTAATTACGATGGACAAGATGGTAAACGTGTATATGTAACAGAAGTTCTTGCGGAAAGCGTACAATTTTTAGAGCCGCGTAATGGCGGTGGGGAGCAACGTGGTTCATTTAATCAGCAACCATCAGGAGCTGGTTTCGGTAACCAAAGCTCTAACCCATTTGGTCAATCTAGTAATTCAGGCAACCAAGGTAACCAAGGGAACTCTGGATTTACGAAGAATGACGATCCATTTTCAAATGTAGGTCAACCGATCGACATTTCCGACGACGATTTACCGTTCTAATACAGTAAATTAGTTAGTTTTAACAAAGAATGGAGGGAATAGACATGGCAGGACGCAAAGGTGGACGTGCGAAACGTCGTAAGGTGTGTTTCTTCACATCTAACGGCATCACTCGCATTGACTATAAAGATGTTGATTTATTAAAACGTTTCGTTTCTGAGCGTGGTAAAATTTTACCTCGTCGTGTAACAGGAACAAGCGCAAAATACCAACGCAAACTTACAGTTGCAATTAAACGTGCTCGTCAAATGGCACTTTTACCATATGTTGGTGAATAATAGCGTATGAAATGCACAGTAGAGTCGGACTCTACTGTGCATTTTGCTATGCTTTTCTTTTTTTGAAAGAGAGGATAGATGATGAAGAATACGAAATTTATTACTGAGGGTGCAGCACTGTTAGCGATATATGCAATGTTATTGCTCATATCTATGTATGTTCCGATTTTAGGTGCAGTTGTAACGTTTGCGTTGCCATTGCCATTTATATTGCTAACGATAAGATATAGATTATCTAACGCCTTTGTGATTTTTACGGCGGCACTTTTTATTACTGTTATTGTCAGTCAACCGATGAACCTAGTAAAGACAACTATGTTTGGATTGATAGGTATCGTTTTAGGATATATGTATAAAAAACGAAAAAAGCCGGTAGAAATTTTGATGGCGGGGACGCTTGCGTACTTAATTGGTATTATGCTCATTTATGTTGCGAGTATAAAGTTTTTTAACATAGATTTAATGAAGCAAATGCAAAATATGTTTAATGAAAGTATGGCGCAAAGTGAAAAGATAGTTAATGCTGCGGGTATGCCTATTAGTAAAGAACAAAAAGAGTTATTTACACAATTTAATGATGTGTTACAAACTTTATTCCCAAGTCTACTTGTAATGGTCTCGGTATGTTTTTCTTGGATTACAGTTATGATATCAGGTAGTGTTTTGAGAAAACTAAAACATGACGTTACGCCTTGGCCTAAATTTAAAGATATACAATTACCAAAGAGTATTGTTTGGTATTACGTTATATTTATTTTGCTATCAACTTTTATAAAAGTAGAACCGACATCATATTTACATATGGTATTTTCTAACCTATATGTCATATTTGCTTTACTACTAGTACTGCAAGGTCTGACATTTATCGCTTTTCTAGCGCATAGCAAAGGTTTTACGAAAGGGGTTCCTATTATTAGTTTTATTGTCTGCATGTTTATTCCGATGCTGTTTCCTCTTGTGACAATCTTAGGTATAATTGATTTAGGGATTTCATTGCGTTCTAAAATAGGAGGATAAAGTCATATTCCTTATACTATTTTAATCTGTTTAACTAACTGGAAGATGAGTTAGTTTTACTTTATAGGAGTTGTATACATGCCTGAATTTTATAAGAAACAGTGGTTTTTATATCCTGTTTATGTATTGGCATTTTTTGTGTTTGTGCTCATTTCGATCCTTTGTTACTTTCATTTAATGATGGGGATAGTCTCCTTTTTCATTTTTTGTATCGTCCTTTTTGTTGTTGTACGATTTGAACTTACCTTTCAAAAGAACTTTGAAAAACATACGACAGAGATGATTACAAGGGTAAAGAAAGTGAGTAATGAGGCATTTAACCAAATGCCGATTGGTATTTTGTTATACAATAAGGATTATGGGATTGATTGGGCGAATCCTTATTTATCTTCATGCCTAGGACAGCATGCATTAGCTGGATGGCACCTTTATGATGTATCGGAAACGTTACTTCTTTTTATTAAAGGAGAAACTTCCGATGATATAGTCTCATTAAATAATCGAAAGTTTCGTGTCTTTGTAAGGAAAGAAGAAAAGTTAATTTATTTCTTTGATGTAACGGAACAAACAGAGATTGAAAAGATGTACGAGGATCAACGCACTGTTTTAGCTGTCATTTATTTAGATAATTATGATGAAGTTACACAAGGGTTAGATGATCAATTACGTACGAATATAACAAGTCTTGTAACGTCACGGCTAAATGAATGGGCTGTTAAGTATGGGGCATATTTAAAACGTGCATCTTCAGAAAGATTCTTCGTTGTACTAAATGAGAGTATTTTAGCGCAGATGGAGAAAGGGAAATTTAGCATTTTAGATCAGGTGCGTGAAGAAACGTCCAAAAGGAATATACCACTTACCTTAAGTGTAGGTGTTGGATCCGGTGATTTACCTTTATCAGAGCTTGGAGCAATGGCCCAGTCCGGTTTAGACCTTGCGCTCGGCCGTGGTGGAGATCAAGTGGCTATTAAACAAGCGACAGGTAAAGTTAAGTTTTATGGTGGTAAGACAAATCCGGTTGAAAAACGTACTCGTGTACGTGCCAGAGTTATTTCGCATGCGTTAAAGGATTTAGTATTAGAAAGTAGTAATGTCATTATAATGGGGCACAGGGCTCCTGATATGGACGCAATTGGTGCTGCGATTGGTATTTTAAAGGTAGCGCAATTAAATGAGCGCAAAGGATATATTGTATTAGATGAAAATGATTCTGATAAAGGAATTAAGCGTTTGATGGATAAAGTGAAACAAAACGAAGAGTTATGGTCTCACTTTATTACACCCGGACAAGCGATGGAATTTGCAAATGATGATTCTTTACTTGTTGTTGTTGATACGCATAAACCTTCAATGGTGATGGAAGAAAAGCTGTTACGCAAAATTGAAAATGTAGTTGTTATTGACCATCATCGCCGAGGCGAAGATTTTATTGAAGATCCATTGCTTGTGTACATGGAGCCATATGCTTCTTCCACGGCAGAACTTGTTACAGAATTACTTGAATACCAACCGAAAAATTTAAAAATGACAATGTTAGAAGCGACAGCATTGTTAGCGGGTATTATTGTTGATACGAAAAGCTTTACATTCCGGACGGGTGCTCGTACGTTTGATGCCGCTTCTTATTTACGCTCACATGGTGCAGATACTGTACTTGTACAAGAGCTTTTAAAAGAAGATATGGATCAGTACTTACGGGTTGCAAAAGCTATTAAAAATGCGTACATTTATACAAATGGAATTGCGATTGCAAAAGTGGATAGTGATGATTACTACGATCAAGTTCTTATTGCGCAATCGGCGGACACATTATTAACAATGACAGGGATTATTGCATCATTTGTTATTGCAAAACGTGGCGAGAATTTCATTGGAATTAGCGGTAGGTCTTTAGGTGAAGTGAATGTGCAGCTAATTATGGAGAATTTAGGCGGTGGCGGGCATTTAACGAATGCAGCCACACAAATGAAAAATGTTACAGTAGATGAAGCTGAGGAGAAGCTTCGATTTGTTATTGATGACTATTTACAGGGAGGCACACAATCATGAAAGTAATTTTTCTAAAAGACGTAAAAGGTAAAGGGAAAAAAGGAGAAGTAAAAAACGTACCAGATGGCTATGCAAATAACTTCTTACTAAAACAAGGATTAGCTGCTGAGGCGACAAATAGCAGTATGAAAACTTTAGAAGCTCAAAAACGCAAAGAAGAAAAAGATGCAGAGGCAGAGCTTGAAAGTGCAAAACAATTAAAAGAAACGTTAGAGAAACTAACTGTGGAAGTAAAGGCTAAATCTGGAGAAGGTGGCCGTCTATTTGGTTCAATCACAAGTAAACAAATCGTAGATGCAATGCAAAAATCACACAAGATTAAACTTGATAAGCGTAAATTTGAAATGGATGATGCAATTCGTGCATTAGGCTATACAAACGTTACTGTGAAATTGCATCCGCAAGTAACAGCAACAGTAAAAGTTCATGTTAGTGAACAATAAAAATAAGTTAAGCAAGGAGGATTGCGTATGAGTGATGTAATGGCTGATCGTACCCCTCCGCATAATATAGAGGCTGAGCAGGCAGTTTTAGGGGCCATATTAATTGATCAAGATGCATTAACGGCAGCATCGGAATTATTGGTACCTGACTCGTTTTATCGAACGAAACATCAAAAGATTTTTGAAGTCATGCTTGGGTTATCTGATAAAGGAGAACCGATTGACTTAGTAATAATGACATCAGCAATGGCTGATCAAGGATTATTAGAAGAAGTTGGTGGGGTTTCTTACTTAGCAGAACTAGCAGAAGTCGTTCCAACTGCTGCTAACGTAGAATATTATGCACGAATCATCGCTGAAAAGGCGCTCTTACGTCGTTTGATTCGAACGGCGACTCATATCGTGTCTGATGGGTATGAGAGAGAAGATGATGTGGATGGCCTTTTAAATGAGGCTGAGAAAAAAATATTAGAAGTATCTCACCAAACGAATGCAAAAGCATTCCAAAACATTAAAGATGTTCTTGTAGATGCTTACGATAAAATTGAACTTTTGCATAATCAAAAAGGTGAAGTTACTGGGATACCAACTGGATTTACTGAATTAGATAAGATGACCGCAGGTTTCCAGCGAAATGATTTAATCATCGTAGCGGCACGTCCATCAGTAGGGAAAACCGCATTTTCATTAAATATCGCACAAAACGTAGCGACGAAAACGGATGAAAATGTAGCGATTTTTAGTCTTGAGATGGGCTCTGATCAGCTTGTTATGCGTATGCTTTGTGCAGAAGGAAATATTGATGCACAAAGACTTCGTACCGGCTCATTAACTTCTGATGATTGGGCGAAATTAACGATGGCGATGGGGAGCCTTTCTAATGCTGGTATCTATATTGATGATACACCAGGGATTAAAGTAAATGAGATTCGAGCGAAATGTCGTAGATTAAAACAAGAACAAGGTCTTGGGATGGTTTTGATTGACTATTTACAGCTTATTCAAGGAAGCGGGAAATCAGGAGAAAACCGTCAGCAGGAAGTATCTGAGATCTCTCGTACATTAAAAGGGATTGCGCGTGAATTGCAAGTGCCTGTTATTGCCTTGTCACAGCTATCTCGTGGTGTAGAATCTCGTCAAGATAAACGTCCGATGATGTCTGATATTCGTGAATCGGGAAGTATCGAGCAGGATGCTGATATTGTAGCCTTCTTATATCGTGAAGATTACTATGACCGAGAAACGGAAAATAAAAATACGATTGAAATTATTATTGCAAAGCAGCGTAACGGTCCCGTAGGTTCAGTAGAGCTTGCGTTTGTTAAGGAATTTAATAAATTCGTCAACCTAGAACGACGCTTTGAAGATGGGGCATAAAGGCAGTATAAAAAAGAAACACATTTCTTATAATAAGATGTGTTTCTTTTTTTATATAGAAAAGATAGGGCTTTCATAATGTGAAAATATAATTCTTACGAACGAAAATGAATTTTAATAAAAAAATGTTCGCTTTTTGGTTGACTTCTTTTTCGGTTTTGGTACAATTATATTGTTTGAATAGATCGTTTGAAAATCGCGGAGGTGCTTTAATAATGTCTTCAGTAGTAGTTGTAGGAACACAATGGGGCGACGAAGGAAAAGGTAAAATCACTGATTTTCTTTCTGAGCATGCGGAAGTAGTTGCAAGATATCAAGGTGGAAATAACGCGGGACATACAATTGTTTTCGGCGGAGTTAAATATAAATTACACTTAATTCCATCTGGTATTTTCTATAAAGAGAAAATTTGTGTAATCGGAAATGGCTTAGTAGTAGATCCGAAAGCATTACTTGAAGAGTTAAAATACTTACATGATCGTGGTGTAAGTACTGATAATTTACGTGTAAGTAACCGTGCGCACGTTATTTTACCTTATCACTTAAAACAAGATGAGTTAGAAGAAGCGAGTAAAGGTGATAACAAAATCGGTACAACGAAAAAAGGTATCGGTCCTGCATATATGGATAAAGCTGCTCGTATCGGTATTCGTATGGCTGATCTTTTAGACCGTGAAGCATTTAAAGAGAAGCTTGAGCGCAATTTAGTAGAGAAAAATCGTTTGTTTGAAAAAATGTACGATACAGAAGGTTTCAGCGTAGAAGAAATCTTTGAAGAGTACTTCGAATATGGACAACAAATCGCACAATATGTATGCGACACATCTGTTGTATTAAATGATGCACTAGATAACAATCACCGTGTATTATTTGAAGGTGCACAAGGTGTTATGCTTGATATCGATCACGGTACGTACCCGTTCGTTACATCTTCTAACCCGATTGCTGGTGGTGTAACAGTTGGAACTGGAGTTGGTCCTGCAAAAGTTACTCGCGTTGTAGGTGTATGTAAAGCATATACAAGCCGCGTAGGTGATGGTCCATTCCCTACTGAGCTTAATGATGAAATTGGTCATCAAATTCGTGAAGTTGGTCGTGAGTATGGAACGACAACTGGTCGTCCACGCCGCGTAGGTTGGTTCGATAGCGTTGTTGTAAGACATGCACGTCGTGTTAGTGGTTTAACAGATTTATCATTAAATTCTATCGACGTTCTAACAGGTATTCCGACTCTTAAAATTTGTGTTGCTTACAAATACAATGGCGAAGTTATCGATGAAGTTCCAGCAAACTTAAACATTTTAGCGAAATGTGAGCCTGTATACGAAGAGCTTTCAGGTTGGACAGAAGATATTACTGGTGTAAAATCATTAGACGAGCTTCCTGAAAATGCACGAAAATACGTAGAACGTGTTTCTGAGTTAACAGGAATTCAATTATCTATGTTCTCAGTTGGACCAGATCGTAACCAAACAAATATCGTTCGTAACGTATACGAAGCTTAATTGATATTTTTGAGAAAAAACTCATGTCCGCATGAGTTTTTTCTTATCTTTTATAAAAAAATGAAAAAAGGTATTGCAAAACATAAAGAAAACATGTTATGATACATCTTGTCGTCACGAAAATATGACGTTGGTGAGTATGAGCCATTAGCTCAGTTGGTAGAGCATCTGACTTTTAATCAGAGGGTCGAAGGTTCGAATCCTTCATGGCTCACCATTTTATTTTTCGTGGCCCGTTGGTCAAGTGGTTAAGACACCGCCCTTTCACGGCGGTAACACGGGTTCGAATCCCGTACGGGTCATGTTTTTTTATGTTCATTTTTGGTCCCGTGGTGTAGTGGTTAACATGCCTGCCTGTCACGCAGGAGATCGCCGGTTCGACCCCGGTCGGGACCGCCACTTTTGTTTATACCACCATTAGTGGTTTTATATATAGTTTTGGCTCGGTAGCTCAGTCGGTAGAGCAGAGGACTGAAAATCCTCGTGTCGGCGGTTCGATTCCGTCCCGAGCCACTCTCAGGATATTAAGTGGGCCCACTTAATATCCTTTTTATTTGTGTAATTTTACAAAATTGAGTAGTTATTTTAAAATAGAATGAGGAGCCTCTAGCAGTTGAAGCTAGAGGTTTTTCTATAGATCGTATAGGATTCCGTGTAAAAGTGGATCATACATGAGTCTGTGAGAATAGAGGAGAAAGTACTTAAGCAAAAGATGCGGTCATATAGGGACATACTATGTAGACATCAATGTGTTTAGGGATATTGACCATATTTTTACCCCGCTATTTACCGGGCGGTAAGCTCCCACTTTAAAATTCAACGAAAGAAAAGAAGATGGGGGATCACCTGCCCGTAAAAGCCCGATTGGTGAGGGCTAATAATCAGTGGATAATGAAGAAAAACACCCACTGATTAAAGTTTCACTTTATAAGGAGGAAATAGACGATGATGGGAAAGAAAATTTTAGTAGTTGATGATGAGAAGCCGATTGCGGATATTTTGAAGTTCAACCTAGAAAAAGAAGGTTTTGAAATTGTAATGGCGCATGATGGTGATGAAGCAATTGAAAAAGCGAATGAAGAGCAGCCGGATATGGTTTTATTAGATATTATGCTACCAGGTAAGGATGGCTTAGAGGTTTGTCGTGAAATACGTAAAAGCTCAGAAATGCCGATTATTATGCTTACAGCAAAGGACTCTGAAATTGATAAAGTATTAGGGCTTGAGCTTGGTGCGGATGATTATGTAACGAAGCCATTTAGTACGAGAGAATTACTTGCTCGTGTGAAGGCGAATTTACGCCGCCATCAACAAGGCGGTGCTGCAGAAAAAGAAGAAAACACGGAAATGGTTATTGGACCAATTGTTATCAATCCAAATGCGTATAGTGTAACGAAACGTGAAGAAAATATTGAACTTACACATCGTGAATTTGAGCTACTACATTATTTAGCAAAACATTTAGGGCAAGTTATGACTCGCGAACATTTATTGCAAACAGTTTGGGGTTATGACTATTTTGGAGATGTACGTACAGTAGATGTAACAGTACGTCGTTTACGTGAAAAAATTGAAGATAATCCGAGTCATCCTACTTTAATTGTAACTAGACGTGGAGTAGGGTATTACTTGCGTGACCCAGAGCAGGAATAGTATATGAAGAAAGTCGGTTTTTTTCAATCTATTCATTTAAAATTTGTACTCATATATATGCTATTAATATTAATAGCTATGCAAGTTATTGGGGTATATTTCGTAAGGGAGTTAGAAAAGAGTCTTGTACAAGGCTTTAGAGATTCTTTAACGCAGCAAACGAACTTATTAGCATATAACTTGAAACAAGAGTTTAAAAAAAGTCATACAAAAGCAGAAACAGAATCAACAGATGAAACGATTAAAACTTCAATTCGAAAATTTGCCTCTGACCGAAAGAAAGATATCCAAGAGGTAAGTGTATTTGATTCGAATAGAAAGTTACTTGCTATTTCAGATGAGTCAAAGCAAAACAAGGTAAATAGAACATCAACTGATATAGCTGTTCAACGGGTATTGGTACAAAAAAAGCCAGAAGTGAAAATTGAGAAGGATGGTCGTACAGGCCATCGTGTACAAGTTATGCTTACTCCTATTATAGATGATAACGGCAAGGATCCACTTGGTGTTATTTACATTGTTGCATCTATGGAAGATGTTTATAAACAGATGAAGGATATTAATCAAATTTTTGCGACTGGAACCGTTATTGCATTACTCGTAACAGCTGTACTTGGAATTTTGTTAGCTCAAACGATTACGAGACCAATCTCAGATATGCGAAGACAAGCGATTGAAATGGCAAAAGGAAACTATTCAAGAAAAGTAAAAGTGCATAGCCATGATGAAATTGGACAATTAGCATTATCTTTCAATAATTTATCAAAAAAATTACAACAAGCTCGTTCTTCAACGGAAAGTGAAAGACGTAAATTATCATCCGTTTTATCGCATATGACAGATGGAGTAATTGCTACTGACCGAAAAGGGGACATTATTTTATTAAATGATCCTGCGGAAAAGATGCTAAATGTTTCGCGTGAAACGGCGCTCGATCAATCTGTTTTAGAAGTATTAGGGATACAAGAAGAATTTACGCTCGATCATTTATACGAAGAGCCTGATTCCGTTTTATTAGATTTTAGTACGAGAAATGAGCCATATATTCTACGTGCTAGTTTCTCTGTTATTCAAAAAGAGACAGGGAAAGCAAATGGTTTAATAGCTGTATTATATGACGTAACTGAGCAGGAGCGTATAGAAAGGGAACGCCGTGAGTTTGTGGCAAACGTTTCCCATGAATTAAGAACGCCATTAACAACGATGCGCAGTTACTTAGAGGCACTTACGGACGGCGCATGGCAAGATCCGAATATTGCACCACAATTTTTAACAGTTACACAAGAAGAAACAGAAAGAATGATTAGACTTGTAAATGCATTATTGCAACTTTCTAAACTCGATAGTACAGAACACCGTTTAATGAAAGAATGGGTCGACTTTACTGACTTCTTTAATAACATTATTGATCGTTTTGAAATGTCTAAAGAGCAAAACGTAAGTTTCAAACGATCTTTCTCTAAGAAATCCCGATTTATTGATATGGATACGGATAAAATTACGCAAGTTTTGTATAACATTATTTCAAATGCATTAAAGTATTCACCAGAAGGTGGAACAGTAACATATCGCTTACGTGATCGCGGGGAATTATTAGAGATTAGCGTAAGTGACCAAGGAATGGGTATTCCAAAAGAAAATGTCGATAAAATCTTTGAACGTTTCTATCGCGTAGATAAAGCACGTTCAAGACAAATGGGTGGTACAGGACTTGGATTAGCAATTGCGAAAGAAATGATTGAGGCACATGGTGGCTCGATTTGGGCGAAGAGTGAGGAAGGAAAAGGGACAACTATTTACTTCACATTGCCGATGGCAGCGGATGAAGAGGACGATTGGGAATGAGTATGGAAAATGTTAAAACGATAGTTTTAATTAATTTAGTTGTAATTAGCCTATTTCTTACTTTTAACTTATGGACGTATGTGCCAGATTCCACATCTATGCAAAACGCAAAATTTGTGCAGGGAAATGAAGGAACTACTCAAACTAAAATCGCTGATGTTGTCCGTCCTACTTCTATCATCGTTCATAAAGATAAAAATCATTACGGGAGCAAAAGAGAGGGAGATATAGAATCAATCTATAAACCTTTGGAAGCCGGGGAATTATATGATTTCAAAGAGATATCGATTGCTAAAGGTGATTTCCTTTCTTATGTGCATGGTGAAGGGAAAATTGAACTTATTTTTCCTACCAACATCCCATTTGATGCAGTTAAATCTATGTTTAATATGAAAGAAAAAAGTATAGGTAAACCTAAACATTTTAATCGAATTATTCTTGATCCTTCTAGAAGTAGAGATCAAGAAATTAAAATTAATTTTGTTTCTGATGGTGATAACTCTAGAATATATGAAGCAAAATTAAGTGGTGTATATTTAAAAGATATTGTAAATGCACAAAATCAATTTATAGTATCGGCAAAACCTTATTTTGACTATCAAATTAATGATATGAAAAAGCTATTTTTACCAGATGGAACGACAGAATTAAGTAATATAACATATATTTCATCTAATTTAGCGGTTGATACATTTAAGAATGCTCTTTTTAGTGACCCACGTTATTTAAGCCCTATTACTGAGAAATCAAAAGAAACATTTACAGATGGTATTAGGTCCATGGAGATTGAAAACGATCAGCATATGTTAAAGTATAAAAATTCTTCGGTTTCAAGTGAGAAAACGACAGATAATTTAATGCTTTTACAAAAAAGTTTTGATTTTGTAAATGGTCACAGTGGGAGCTTGGATTCATATCGTTTGGACTATATGAATAAAGGACAGACGGTATTCCGTTTACACGAAGATGGATATTCCGTATTCAATACAGATGGATTAGCTGAATTGAGACAAGTATGGGGATCAGAAGACGTAATGGAATATGAAAGACCGCTGTTGTCTTTAAATACGAAAGGCATAGAACAGAAGGTTACTCTTCCATCAGGTCACGTTGTAATAGCATCCTTAGAAAATAACGCCGCGGTAGATAAAAGATTCATTAAAGACGTTGGTATTGGATACAAATTATCACTAGATGGGCAAGTGGCTCGACTACAGCCAATTTGGTATGTAAAGTTTGTTGAAGATGAAGCTGGCAAACAAAAAATATATGAGTGGAGTGAGGGAGGACTAAATGGATTGGGATCGGATTAAAACCATATTTATTGTGACCTTTTTTGTTTTGGACCTCTTTCTCATTTTTCAATTCATTCAAAAGCAAGATAGTAATCAATTGGAGCTTATTGCAGAAACAAAGATAGATCAAGAATTAAAAGCAAACAAAATTACTATGGGTAATTTCCCTAAAGAACCGAAAAAAGAGTCATTTATTAGGGCGGAAAACAAGGCATTTAAAGAAGAAGATGTACAATCTTTAAAAAATCAAACAGCGCATATACAAAATATGTACAAGATAGAAAGTAAGCTAAAAGAGCCCTTTTTGAATACAAAATCATTATCCAAAGATAAGTATAGTGATTTTTTGAAGAACTATGTATTGGATGGACAAAAGTATGAGTATGGGGCGATGAAAGACTCTAAAATTTACTTCTTCCAAAAGTATAAAGATAAGCCTATTTTCTATAACGATCAGGCAATGATTGTTGTGGAATTAAATGAAAAAAATGAACTTGTGTCGTACACACAGACGATGCTAACTGATTTAAAAGAAATGGGCGAAAGTGAAAAAACGAAACAGCAAGAAATTATTACTGCTCAAACGGCTTTAGAGAATCTGTATTTAAAAAATAAAGTTCATGGGAATACACATGTAAAAGAAGCACAAATTGGTTATGCCACCCTTACCGCATCTACTTCTAATAACCAGGTGCTTGCTCCAACGTGGAATTTAAAAACGGAGCAGAAGCAGGACTTCTTTGTAAATGCAATTGAAGGACAAGTTATGGAATTAGGGGAAAGGGAAAATCAAGTGGTTGATGAACATACTGGAGTGAGAAAGAATGGGTTTGCATTTTAGCGTACTTGCAAGTGGAAGTACAGGGAATATGCTATATGTAGGAACAGATGAAAAAAAGTTACTCGTCGATGCAGGTTTAAGTGGTAAAGCAACAGAGGCTTTATTTAAACAGGCAGAACTAAATATAAATGATGTATCAGGTATTCTTGTAACACATGAACATAGTGACCATATTAAAGGGTTAGGTGTATTGGCACGTAAATATGATTTACCTGTTTATGCAAATGAGAAAACATGGAATGCAATGGAACATTTAATAGGAAATATCCCAACTGAGCAAAAGTTTATTTTCTCAGTTGGGGATGTGAAAACATTCGGTGATATTGAGGTCGAGTCATTTGGGGTTTCTCATGATGCTGCAGAGCCGATGTTCTATGCTTTTCATAACAATAATAGAAAGTTAGCCCTTATTACAGATACGGGATACGTGAGTGACCGTATGAAAGGTGTTATTAAGGGTGCTAACGCTTTCGTGTTTGAAAGTAATCATGACGTGGAAATGCTTCGTATGGGACGTTACCCATGGAGTATTAAGCGACGTATTTTAAGTGATGTGGGGCACGTTTGTAATGAGGATGCTGCATTAGCGATGGCGGATGTAATTACAGATGAGACAAAACATATTTATTTAGCCCATTTAAGTTTAGATAATAACATGAAAGAACTAGCACGTATGTCAGTATCACAAGTATTAGAGGAAAAAGGATTTGGAGTGGGAGAAGCCTTCGAAATTCATGATACAGATCCGAAAATGCCTACAAAAATTCAATACGTATAATTCTTCATTTTAGTAAACAATAAAGGTGAATATAGTTGTTTTCAGGAAGATGGGTGAACAAATATGTCCTTTATTGATGAAGAAAATTATCGTATGAAACGTGCAAGAAAAAAGAAGCATAAAGGTATTGTTATTTCTAGCATAGCAGGAACAATTGTAGGAGCTTCGTTATTTGCATTTGGAGCTCCTTTATTTGCAAATGATGCGGGCGCGCTTCCGCAAGCTGAAGCAAGTGGAAGTAATATGATCGAAGCTCAAGGAATTAAACAGATTAGCTTTGTTGATGCTGTTGATCGTGCGTCTGAAGCTGTTGTTGGCGTTATTAATATTCAACGAGATAATTTTTCAGAGGCAGATTCAGAAGCTGGTACAGGATCGGGTGTAATTTATAAAAAAGCAGATGGCCAAGCTTATATTGTAACGAATAATCATGTTGTTGCTGGAGCAAATCGTATTGAAGTAAGTTTAAGTGATGGTAAGAAGGTTCCGGGAAAAGTATTAGGAACGGATGTAGTCACAGATTTGGCTGTATTAGAAATAGATGCAAAGCATGTGAAAAAAATAATTGAGATTGGCGATTCTAATACTGTTCGTAGAGGAGAACCGGTCATTGCGATTGGAAACCCACTAGGGCTGCAATTTTCTGGAACCGTCACACAAGGCATTATTTCGGCTAAGGAACGTATTGTTCCTGTAGATTTGGATCAAGATGGACATTACGATTGGCAAGTAGAAGTATTGCAAACAGACGCAGCGATTAATCCAGGTAATAGTGGTGGTGCGCTTGTAAATGCGGCAGGTCAATTAATTGGCATTAACTCAATGAAAATTGCAGCAAAAGAAGTAGAAGGAATTGGACTAGCTATTCCAGTTACTAGAGCTGTTCCAATTATGAATGAATTAGAGAAGTACGGAAAAGTAAGGAGACCGTATGTTGGAATTGAACTTAGATCGTTAAATGAGATTCCAAATTACCATTGGTCAAAAACATTGCATTTACCAGGTAATGTAACAGAGGGAGTTTGCATTTTAGATGTGAAAAGTCCTTCGCCAGGTGTAGATGCTGGTTTACGAGAACACGATGTGATTGTAGCAGTAGATGGAAAACCAGTTCGCGATATTATCGGATTCCGTACGGCCTTATATGATAAAAAAATTAATGATAAAATGACTCTTACGTTTTATCGTGGTACAAAACGAGCAACAACAACGGTTAAACTAGGCGTTCAAAAGTATTAAAAACAGGAGGGCCTACCTCCTGTTTTCTATTGTAGAAAAGTGAGGTGAAGAATATGAATTTACCTTGTTGTTTAGAACATGTTGAATTAGCTTTAGATATTATTGTGGATGAGTGTGAAGTCGCACCAGTTATCAACAGTGTGGATAACTCAGAAAAAGAGAAAAAAACATGTGAATTTTGTCAAAATGAGGCGACATATGTTGTATCGAACACAGATTCTCACACAATATGTGGGTAACAATTGTGGATATGTGGATAAGTTGTGTGGATAACATGTTTGTAAGGTGGGGAATACGTGTGAATATCTCGATTATTTCAATTGGGAAATTAAAAGAAAAATATTTAAAACAAGGTATAGCAGAATACTTAAAACGATTATCTGCATACGCAAAAGTAGAAGTAATTGAATTGCCAGATGAAAAGGCACCAGAAAATTTAAGTGAAGCAGAAATGTTAATTGTAAAAGAAAAAGAAGGTATACGTATACTGGATAAAATTTCTGATGATACGCATGTCATTGCGTTAGCGATAGAGGGAAAGCAAAAATCCTCAGAAGAATTTGCAGTAAGCTTAGATCGTCTTGCTACATATGGAAAGAGTAAAGTTGCCTTTGTAATTGGTGGATCACTTGGACTGAGTTCAGAAGTAATGAAGCGTTCAAACGAATCTCTTTCTTTTTCAAAGATGACATTACCACACCAATTAATGAGATTAGTATTGCTTGAGCAAGTGTATAGAGCATTTCGTATTAATCGTGGGGAACCGTATCATAAGTAAGTGTGGCTGTAGTCAACTAATCATTCATTATTAAATAATGAGTATTAAAAGAATTAACAGTCTTACTAATTTGAAGTAAGGCTGTTTTATTTTGTTTATTGTGGTAAATTATGTAATGAATATACTTGTGTAATGTTAGTAGTTAGACATTAGAAGTTTATAGGTTGAATTTTTTAAGGACATATAATTGCAGTTCAAGAGGATATATTTTTTTAGTAAATTAATATAGTTTATTAATAAAAATAATTATTTAAATCTGGGAAAAAGTAAATTGAATCGGTAATTAGGAAAAATAAAGAAAATTGGTATCGGATAGAATATATTAAGAGAAGACAGCCATTTCTAGCCAGTATTTATTACACCATAACAGAGGTAATGGTTAAAGACTATTTTAATGCAGGGCTTTCTTAAAATGATTCTGAAGGGATATTTAGTAATCTGGATTTAGATTGGAGATTAATTTTTCCTTGCCCTTAAACCACACTTAGCTATGTCAGGGGGAACCGTATGATAAGTAAGCACATAGTTAATTAAAGAATAAGGGTTACCTTTGTAACTTTTTTAGTTTTAATTTAATAGTTTGTATATTGGAAGGAAATATATTAATAATCAATGTTTTGAAGACGTATTAGATGCTTAAAAATATTGAATGAAAAATTAGAAATTCAAGCAGGTTTTTTTTGTTTTTTATAGAATATTTTAACATATAGGAATTCGACTATATAAGGAGTTGATTTAATATGTGGTTTTTGTTAGATATACTGAATCTCTCAATATATCTCCCTTTTTTTAAACCTAGCGAAGATGAAATAATTAAAAATATAAATGAGTTAAAGAAATATGAGTGGTTTAAAGAGTTCTATAGAGATGAAAAAAAAGTATATCTTATAGCTCATGATTTAAAAGTAAGGGAAACTATAGGCAAATTTAAAGCGGATAAATTTGGTGAAAAGAATTACCAAATTTATTATCAAAAAAAACTTAATAAGATCTTTAAAAATAAAATGTAGTACTCACTTTTTATAAGGGTATCTTTTAAATAAAATAATAAAGGAATTCTTTACATTGAAGTAAACTTAAAAAGTTAAATGAACTATGTAATTATAGGTTAGGGAGCTTCTGTGGCATGAATCCGGTAGTATTGGAATCGTGCCTTTTAATTTTGCTTTAAATTTTTAATTATGAACTACGTGTATTTTGTTATTTTAAGTAAATGTATTAAAAAAGTACCCTTCACTTATTAGAACAATCCTAATAAGTAAAAGGTACTTTCTGCATCAGATGTATTTGTTAGTATGTTAAAAATAGAATAGTATTTTAATTTTTATTTCTGAGAAAATAGTAGAAATAATATTAGAGGGCGTTATTAATTACCATTCGTTTCGACATTGCCATCCATATGCAGCGGCTTCAACTGCTATACCAGCAGCATTAACTTTGAAGCCTGCTCTAATTAAGGTGTTTGCGATTAATTTTGCAGCCAAATCATATTGTTTACTCTTAATGTAAGTAAAAATGGCTCCTGATAAAAATTGTCTGGCGATATTACCATAACTATTAATAAATTTATTTGCTATACATTTTCCAAAAGATGCAGCGCTCCTTTGGATTTCCTTATCGTACTTATTGTATTCACTATATCCAATTATTTCAGCGATATTAATTGCTGTTTGATCATTAGCAGAGATTTTTTCTTGTAAAAGTGCTGGATTGGTAATTTTATAGCCACTCTCTGTCAATTCCCCTACCTCTTCAAAGTAAAATCTAAGATCTTTTTCTACTTCAATAGCTAATTTATCCACTTCTTGTTGCTGTTCGTATGTAAGGTTATTGTCATTGTTGATAGATTCTTCTGCGGATGCTTGGAGAGAAAATGCGGTTGATACTAATAAAGTGATTGCTATAAATGATGAAAATACTTTTTTAAACACTAAAAAACACCTCTTTCGTTTTTATTTTTCAGCCCTATTAACCTTATTTTAACAGAAAAGTAAAAATATACAATATTTAATTACAATTAAAAAAATTAAAAATTAATTTAATTATATAAATGGATTATTTGTGTGTGGTTGCTTACTTTTTAAGTATAGTAAAACTGAAAAATGGTCAGTTTAAATTTATATTTAATAAGTATGTTTCTATTTCTAAAAAAGTATGCTGTAATATGAAGAGGAAAAAGTATAAGTAGTCATAGAAGTGAGGAGTTAAAGGTGAAGAAGTTTAAGAAATTTTACTTGGAGATTACGAGTGTATGTAATCTTGCGTGCAGCTTTTGTCCGCCGACGGAAAGACAGAAGCAATTCATTTCTGTGGAGGATTTTGCAAAAAGGTTAGACCAAATTAAACCACACACAGACTACATTTATTTGCACGTGAAGGGTGAGCCGTTGCTGCATCCAAAAATAGATCAATTGTTAGATTTAAGCCATGAAAAAGGGTTTAAAGTTAATATTACAACGAATGGAACGTTAATTAATAAGAGAAGGCATAGATTGTTAAATAAGCCTGCGTTAAGACAAATGAATTTTTCACTGCACAGTTTTGATGGACATCCAGGTTCGCAAGATAAAGAGGGTTATGTAAGAAGTATACTTTCCTTTATTAGAGAGGCGACAAGTCAATCGGATTTAATTGTTTCACTAAGGTTATGGAATTTAACTCAGGATAATAAAACGAATGCTGAAATCCAGAAAAATAGAGATTTATTATCCATCATTGAAAATGAGTTTGGTCTATCTTATCAAATCGAAGAGAAGCTTACACCAGGAAAAGGTATAAAAATTGCGGAACGTGTCTTTATTAATCAAGACTATGAATTCCAGTGGCCGGCATTACATGAAGAAGAGGATGATGGAAAAGGATTCTGTCATGGTCTTCGAAATCAAGCAGGTATTTTAGCGAACGGAACGGTTATTCCTTGTTGTTTAGATGGTGAGGGGATTATTAACCTTGGGAATATTAATAATGACTCATTTTCTAATATTATAGAAGGTGAAAGAGCAACAAACATTGTCGATGGATTTTCGAAAAGAGTTGCAGTCGAAGAGCTATGCAGAAAATGTGGATACCGTAAAAGATTTGGAAAATAAATATGAAACAAGCCCTCATAAAGCGAGGGCTTGTTTTTTATTCTTGATAAGAGTGTTCTAATTCATCAATTAAGGAGCCGACGTAAGAAACAGCTTTACGGATTGCATCTGGTTTTGACATATCTACTCCAGCATGTTTCATTAATTCAAGTGGTTTCATCGTACCACCAGCGCGAAGTACATCTAACCAGCGATCAACGGCAGGTTGCCCTTCCTCTTTAATCATTTGAGCTACCGCAGTAGATGCAGTGAGGCCTGCGGAATAGGTGTAAGAATATAAGCCCATATAATAATGAGGTTGACGCATCCAAGTTAAGCCAGCGCCTTCGTCAATTTCTACAGAATTTCCCCAGAATGTCGAAAGTACATTTGTTTTTATTTCAGTTAAAGTTGTAGCTGTAAGTGCTTCTCCTTCTTCTGCTAGCGTATATACTCTTCTTTGATATTCTCCCTCAAGTAAGTGAGTAACAAAGTTATGATAATATGTGCCGATTAGTTGCAGAATCACCCATCTACGCATTCTCTTATCGTCAGTCGTCGCTAA
Organism: Bacillus sp. BML-BC051; assembly: GCF_019656175.1. Classification (NCBI taxonomy): domain Bacteria; kingdom Bacillati; phylum Bacillota; class Bacilli; order Caryophanales; family Bacillaceae; genus Bacillus; species Bacillus sp. BML-BC051. The sequence goes on along the minus strand of NZ_BPLI01000034.1, from coordinate 113,242 downwards.
TAAATGCTGGGCTAATAGTAATTCGTTCATCGTAGATGGTGCTTCGACAAAGTACATAGATGGACGTACATTCATAATACGTTGGTTTTTATTTGCTAAATAAAAATGACCAGCATGCCCAAATTCATGGGCTAATGTGAAGCATCCACGCATCGTATTTTGCCATGTAATTAAAATGTATGGATGAGAACCATATGGACTTGAACAAAATGCCCCTGTTGATTTCCCTACATTATCTGCAAGATCGACCCATCTCTCTTTAAATCCTTTTGCGATAATGGAACCATATTCATCGCCCAATACTTGTAAAGAGTCTTGAATGAGTTTTCCGGCTTCTTCGTATGTGATGCTTGGATTAAATTCGGGATCTAAAGGTGCATGTAAGTCGCAGAAAAGCATTTGATCGAGTCCTAATACTTTCTTTTTTAAATCTGCAAAACGACGCATATGAGGTGCTAATTCCTTGTATATAATATCAAGTTGATTGTCATACATTTCAAGTGGAACTTTTTGAGGTTCCAAAAGCATATGAGTAACAGATTCAAATTTGCGTAAACGAGAGAGTGTTACTTGTTTTTTTACTTCAGTCGCATATGTTGTTGCCACTGTATTTTTATATCGTTTCAAGGTGGAAACAAATGATGAGTACGCTTTTCTACGTATGTCTACGCTTGGAGAAAACTCATATTTACTTTCAAATAATGCAAATGATACAGGGAGTTCGTTTCCTTGTTCGTCTTGTATGGAGGTAAAATCCATGTCGGCTAATTTAGTCATACCATAAATTTTGTATGGAGAACTATGTACTTCGCCAAGTGCAGCAAGAGCTTCTTCTGTTTCAGGAGAGAGCGTGTGCGGCCTTTTTTGTAGGATGTCTAGTAATGATTTACGGAAAGGTTCGAGTTTTGTTTCTTTAGTTAAATATTTTTCAATTGTTCCTTCGTCAAATAAGAGGATTTCATTATGGATAAAGGATAATGCAGTATGCACTTTCGTCCATAAAGCAGCAATTTTGGAAGAGTTCGCTTGAATAACTGGATTTGTACGATCAGCAGATTCTTTTAAATTTGCATAGGAGTATAGTTTTGTTAATTTCATTAAAAGCTCTTCTTCTAAAAGTAGGCAATGTAATAAGGTAGTGGGGCTAGTGCGTAATTGTCCTTTAAACGCCTCAATTTTTTTTATATCGTCTGTTAATACACGTAATGCAGTTTCCCACTCTTTATCAGATTCGTATAAATCAGAGAGGTCCCATGTTAGTTCAGTAGGGACTTCTGCGCGAATATGGCGTTTCTCAATTATATTTTTCATTTGTTATATCCCCCTTATCATAAGTATCTAAAAACATGATACTAGAAAATTCAGTAAAATGAAAATATTTAACATTTCTATATATGAAAAAGAAGGACAAGCATAAAACTGCTTGTCCTTCGAGTTAAATTTAAAAATTAATATACTTTATCACCGTTGAAAATAGAGTTTTTCACGACTACATAATCTACAGTACGAATTGAGTCTAATTTTGTTCCACCAGCGTAAGAGATAGAAGATTGAAGATCTTGTTCCATTTCGATTAAAGTATCTTCTAAAGAACCTTTATGCTCAACGAACATTTTCTTACCTTCAACGTTTTTCTTCTCGCCTTTTTGGAATTCAGAAGCTGAACCGAAATACTCTTTATAAAGTTTGCCGTCTTTTTCGATTGTTTCCCCTGGAGACTCTTCATGACCAGCGAATAGAGAACCGATCATAACCATAGTCGCCCCAAATCGAATAGATTTAGCTACGTCGCCATGTGTACGAATACCACCGTCAGCGATAATTGGCTTACTTGCAGCTTTTGCACACCAGCGAAGTGCAGCTAGTTGCCAACCGCCAGTTCCAAAGCCTGTTTTAATTTTAGTAATACAAACTTTACCAGGTCCAATACCAACTTTTGTTGCGTCAGCACCAGCGTTTTCTAATTCTCTTACCGCTTCTGGAGTTCCAACGTTTCCAGCGATAACGAAGCTTTCTGGTAAATGCTTTTTAATATGTTGAATCATGTTGATTACCGCATTAGAATGTCCGTGCGCGATATCAATCGTGATGTACTCAGGTGTAAGTTGCTCAGCAGCTAATTGTTGTACGAATTCATATTCGTCCTCTTTTACACCAACGCTAATAGAAGCGATTAATCCACGTGATTGCATATCTCTAATAAATGAGATACGTTTCTCTGGTTGGAAACGATGCATGATATAGAAGTAATTGTTTTCAGCTAAATAAGTTGCGATTCTTTCATCAATAATCGTTTGCATATTAGCAGGTACGACAGGTAATTTAAATTTATGTTTACCTAAAGTGACAGTTGTATCACATTCAGAGCGGCTGTTCACAATACATTTTGCAGGAATTAATTGAATATCTTCATAGTCGAATACGTTTTCCATCATTTACACCCCTAAAATACGAATATTTTATCCAGTTTATTTAAAAATGTTCGTCCAAATGATAATTTACATTATTTTCACTCATAAGTCAAAGGTTTTCATGATTATATTTAAAAATTAAAATTTAGCCGCCTATGTTGTAAGTTCATATAACTAAAATGTGTTTAAACATAGCATTATTTGATGTAAAATTATGTTTGGAAAAGAAAAGTTAAATAGGTAAATTTAGGAGGGCTGTTAATGAAGCGCTTAGTATATATGGATTGGTTGCGTGTATTAGCAACAATCGCAGTGGTTACAATTCACGTTTCTGCTGGTTATGCTTCTATGCTAGATGCAAATAATGTATCACGCTGGATGGCTGGTAATCTATTTGAATCGATTTCACGTGCGAGTGTGCCGATTTTTGTAATGATTAGTGGAGCCTTATTGTTAAAAGGAACGAAAGATATTTCAGTCGGGGAATTTTTACAGAAGCGTGCAAGTAAAGTAATTATACCTTTTGTAGCTTGGAGTGCTATATTTTATGCATATGGAGCATATGCAGGATATTTCCCGGCATCTTTAAAGCAAGGGATAAAGCACTTTTTAACGGATACAATTGGGGGACATTTATGGTTCTTATACATGATTGTAGGTATATATTTAATTACACCTTTACTGAAGATATTTGTGAAGAACGCTAAAAAAAGAGAGATAGAATACTTTTTAATTTTATGGCTATATGCGTCTGTTGTAGTCAATTTAGTTAAATATTATTATCCTATCAACTTTAATATTGAATTATTTTACGTTACAAATTATGTAGGGTATTTCTTACTTGGTTATTACTTATCCAATTACGATATGACGAAAAAGTGGAGAAATATTTCTTACATTGGAGGACTTGTAGGATTTATTAGTACATTCTTTATTACATATTACTATACAGTAAAAGCAAATGGACAGTTAGAGCAGTTTTGGTACGGATATTTTGCGCCAGGCGTTGTACTAATGGCGATTGGATTATTTGTATTTTTCAAATATGCTTTCCAAAAATCAGAAAGAGAATTACCATTGTTATTCCGTTTTATAAATCAAGCAAGCCTTGGAATATATATTCTTCACTTCTTCTTATTAAATAACTTGTTGTACATGGTTTTCCCTAAGGTAAATGAGCGTGTGCATGCAATATTGGCAATACCTATTAATGTAACGATTACAATTGTTCTTAGTCTGGTAATTACGTTAGTATTGCAAAGAATACCAGTTGTGAAAAAATTGGTTCCGTAAAAATGAATACAGTATAGATAGGGCAGACTTATTATGAAGGCTGCCCTTTACTATTTTAAAATTATACTTAAATAAATTTAGGTTTAAACGAATTAAAAATAGTGGATTAATATAGTATCTTACTATAGTCTAAAGTGAGGTATGAAGAACAGAATAAGTTAAATATAAAATCAAATGAGGTTAATATATGAGTAAAAAAAGCTTTAGTAATTATGCATTAAGTAAAGAAGTAAGACGAGCACTTACTGGTTTAGGATATGAGCATCCAACAGAAGTGCAAGGAGAGGTTATTCCAGTTGCATTGCAAAAGAAGGACCTTGTTGTAAAGTCACAAACGGGAAGTGGAAAAACGGCTTCGTTCGGGATACCACTTTGTGAAATGGTAGAGTGGGAAGAGAATAAACCACAAGCACTAGTTTTAACACCAACGAGGGAACTTGCTGTTCAAGTGAAAGAAGATATTACGAATATAGGACGATTCAAAAGAATTAAAGCTGCTGCAATTTATGGTAAATCTCCATTCGCACGTCAAAAATTAGAGTTAAAGCAAAAGACGCATATTGTAGTAGGGACTCCAGGACGTGTGTTGGATCATATTGAAAAAGGGACCCTTTCTTTAGAACGATTGAAATATTTAGTGATTGATGAAGCAGATGAAATGCTAAATATGGGCTTTATCGATCAAGTAGAGGCAATTATTGATGAATTACCTACAAAAAGAATGACAATGCTATTTTCAGCAACCCTACCGAAAGATGTTGAAAAGTTATCACGTACATATATGAATGCACCAACTCATATTGAAATTAAAGCAGCTGGGATTACAACAGATAAAATTGAACATACCCTTTTTGAAGTAAGGGAAGAAGAAAAGCTTTCACTTCTTAAGGATATAACTATGATTGAAAATCCAGACAGTTGTATTATTTTTTGTCGTACACAAGAAAACGTAGACCATGTATATAGACAGCTAAAGCGAGTTAATTATCCTTGTGACAAAATACACGGTGGTATGGTACAGGAAGATCGTTTTGAAGTTATGGATGATTTTAGAAAAGGAAAGTTCCGTTATTTAGTAGCAACTGATGTAGCTGCGAGAGGAATTGATATTGATAATATTACACATGTTATTAATTACGATATTCCATTAGAAAAAGAAAGCTATGTACATCGTACAGGAAGAACGGGACGAGCTGGTAATAGTGGAAAAGCCATTACATTTATAACGCCTTATGAAAATAGATTTTTAGAAGAGATTGAGGAATATATCGGATTTGAAATTCCAAAGGAACTGGCACCTTCAAAAGAAGAAGTTATGAAAGGGAAAGCAATATTTGAAGAAAAGATATATGCTAAACCAATTATAAAGAAAGATAAAAGTGCAGACCTAAACAAAGGAATTATGAAATTGTACTTTAATGGCGGAAAGAAAAAGAAAATTAGGGCAGTAGATTTCGTTGGTACAATTGCTAAAATTCAAGGTGTTTCTGCTGATGATATAGGTATTATTACAATACAAGATAATGTTTCGTATGTTGAAATATTAAATGGAAAAGGACCACTTGTTTTAAAGGTTATGAGAAATACAACGATAAAAGGTAAACAATTAAAAGTTCATGAGGCAATTAAATAAATGAAAATATCCACTTTAAAGGTGGATATTTTTTTGGGTATTACTTATAGAGCAGACAATTTGAATGGACTTTAACTAATACGTGATTGACGATTGTTTTTTTTTGTGTTAGTATATCTATTTAATTTTTTTACCATTGAATGGAGAAATCGTTAATTCATTGAGGAGTATATTTTTATATAAGTAAATCAATTTCAATTTAATTGTTGTAAGCTATAAAAAGTAAGGACGGTGTTTATTAAATGAATTTTACTCAAGATAGGTGGAGTTTAAAATGGCTTCATTTTTATTTGATTGTAGTAGTTGTTGCATCTCTGTTATTACGTTTATATTTAGCATTTCATTTAGAAGGATATGAACGAGATCAACTATTTTTTGTGGATTGGATGAATACAGTAGGTAAATATGGACTAGGTGATGTGTATGCACATGGAGATTTAGTAAACTATCCGCCATTTTTCTTAGCTCTTTTAGGTATTTATGGAGGCATATTGTCATTTTTTAATACATATGTGGAAGTTGCAGGTGTTTTAATTCGAGTCCCATCCATTGTATTTGAAGTAGTAGCTATAATTATTTTTGCTATAGTTTCTAAAAGGATAAACAATTCGATTGTGAGAGCAGCATTAGTAACATTTTTTGCATTTAGTCCAGCCGTTATAGTGGATGGAACTATTTGGGGTCAAGTAGATATGCTACATAGTATATTGATGGTTAGTTCTATTTTATTACTAATGTCTAAGCCAACTTGGTCTGGTGCTATTTACGCTATAGCGTTACTGGCTAAATTTCAATCAATCGTAATTGCGCCTGTATTTGCTATGTATTTCTTAAAAATCATTTGGGAAAAAAAAGAAGGCAAGCAATTAACCAAATTTGTAATGGGGTTCTGTATTCCTTTATTAATATTCGGTTTGTATTTCGCAGCGCATGGAACATTTATCACGATGTTAAAACAAGCATATTTGAATGCGGTAGGTACGTTCCCAACGGTAACTGTATTTGCTATGAACATTTGGTATTACGCGATTGGTACGGATCCTAATACAGTGGATACTATTCAAATTTTACCACATATTACATTGAAGACAGTTGGATTAATACTCTTGTCTATTGCAGCGGCATTAACTTGTTTATATGTCTTTTTCCATCGTCATATGAATACGGCAGTTCTATTAAAAGCAGCGACTTTTATAAGCTTTGCGTTCTTTATGTTACCTACGCAAATGCATGAGAGATATGCTTTCCCAGCATTAGTATTTGTCATCTTTTTACTGCTATATGAAATGAAGTGGACAGGAATAGCTTTAGGATTAACGTTAACAATCTTTTTAAATATAGTAATGGTTCTGTATGCGGGCTCTAATACGAACATGGGAATGTTTATCGTTACTATTAATGTTTTTATTTTCTATGCTATGTGTAAATTATTAGTAAAAGAGTATTATGATCGCTTTGGATTACTAATAAAGAAACAATAAAAATTATAATTTTAAGGGGAGGTACATTTTGCTAATATGCAGAATGTGCTTTTTTCTATTGAAAATAGAAAAATAAACATGAGAGGATACTTAGAAAATATAATTTCTAAAATACTACAATCATTCGGATAGTTGAAGTGTATTCTAATAAATATAAAACGCTACCTGCTTTTAGGTAGCGTTTTATGGTTATTAGGCTTCTTCTAAATCATCAATCAACTTCTCAGCTAAGCGCCTATACATATTACTCATCGACACAAATGATGTTAGTAATAAAAATTTCTCTAGGTTCGGATCTTCTAAAGAAGAAATCTCACTTACTTCTGAAACACGGTTATTTACGTCTTGTGTAAAGCTTTCGACGTTGTTTTCGGTAAGAGAAAGATAATCTTTATATAGCGTATTTAATTCGAATGAATCATCGCTTAATAAGGATTCATTTATATTTTCTAAGGAGCTTTTTATGTCATTAATGGAAAGGGCCCCTTTTAATTGATAAATTAAGCTAATTAAAATCATATGATCTTTTGAGTATTTTTTATTTTTGATTGGAATAAACAGTTTCCCTTTTGCGTAATTGTTAATCATTGTTTTTGTTAGTACTTTTTCATCATCGGTTCTTGTTGTATCCGCATAAGTATTTTCAAATAGTTGGACAACCTGGTCTACATACAAGTCGACATTTGGAATATCCTCAAGTGTAATATTTTTTTCTAAATGTAATGCTTCAAGCAATTTGTTTATATTTTCCACGTGGAACCCCTCACTTTTATAACTTAGTGGAGCATAATGTTTAGTTTATCTCTAAATATGGTATTACGAAACAAATGAATTGTAAATGTTGACCTCTAATAATAATGCGTATATAATTACATGTAGTTATTAAAACTACATGTAATTATATGAGGGGTGTATATATGAATGCTTATATAAGAGAACCGGTTAATGCTTTTACCCACTTGGGAGGAGCCGTATTATCATTTATTGCATTATTAGCTATGCTTGTAAAAGTTTCTATTAAGACGCCATCTTTTGCGGCAATTACAGCTGTTATTTTGTTTGGCATCGGAATGATGGTTCTGTATACAGCATCAGCTGTATATCATAGTGTTGTAGCCAGTGAACGTGTTATTTATTTCTTTCGGAAGCTTGATCACTCTATGATCTTTATATTGATTGCAGGTACATATGCACCATTTTGTTTAATTACATTACATTCCGCAAACGGTTTATTATTATTTTGTTTAGTGTATGCAACGGCCATTTGTGGTATTGTTTTTAAAATGTTTTGGTTTAGTTGTCCGAGATGGTTATCAACAGCAATTTATATTACAATGGGCTGGTTAATTGTTCTGTTCTTTGCACCGTTAGCTGCTAACTTAAGTGCAGGAGGTATCGTGCTGCTAGTACTTGGAGGCATTCTTTATACGATTGGTGGATTTATTTATGGAACAAAGCCAAAATGGTTAGAGTTTAAACATATGGGGCATCATGAAATTTTTCACGTGTTCGTGTTATTGGGAAGCCTTGCCCACTTTTTAAGTGTATATTGTTACGTAATTTAATTAAAAAATGCCACATGATTTTAGTTATGTGGCATTTTTTAATTGTTTAAGTGGACTCCTGTATAGAATAAAATGTATGTTTCTGTGTTCACATAATAAACATATAACAAGGGATACATGGTATAATTTGGTTAATTCATATTAAAGATGATATGGGGGACTAAAATTATGGCAGTACTTGTAACAGGTGGAGCAGGATATATTGGTAGTCATACATGCGTAGAATTACTGAATAATGATTATGAAATTATTGTAGTAGATAATTTGTCAAACAGCTCAGTAGAGTCTATCAATCGAGTGAAAGAGTTAACAGGAAAAAAATTTAAGTTTTATAAAGAGGATCTTGTGAATTACGAGGCATTGAATAAAATTTTTGAGGAAAATACAATTGAAGCTGTCATTCACTTTGCAGGTTTAAAAGCTGTAGGAGAATCGGTAGCAAAGCCATTAACGTATTATCATAATAATATTATTAGCACATTAGTGTTATGTGAAGTGATGCAAAAGCGTAATGTGAAGAAGATGATTTTTAGTTCATCTGCAACGGTATATGGCATTCCAGAAACATCACCAATTACGGAAGAATTTCCATTAAGTGCAACAAATCCATATGGTCAAACGAAATTAATGATTGAACAGATGATGCGTGATGTAGCATTTGCAGATGAGGAATGGAGTATTGCACTACTTCGCTATTTCAATCCATTTGGTGCACATGAAAGTGGGCGTATTGGAGAAAATCCAAATGGAATTCCAAATAACTTAATGCCATATGTAACACAAGTAGCGGTAGGGAAATTAAAAGAATTAAGTGTATTTGGAAATGACTACCCAACAAAAGATGGAACGGGCGTCCGTGATTACATTCATGTTGTAGACTTAGCACAAGGTCACGTAAAAGCGCTAGAGAAAGTACTGAATACAACAGGAGTAGATGCTTATAATCTGGGCACAGGTACGGGGTATAGTGTAATAGAGATGATTGAAGCATTTGAAAAGGTTTCATGCAAAAAAGTTCCTTATAAAATTACGGAGCGTCGTCCTGGTGATGTGGCAGTATGTTTTGCGGATGCGTCGAAAGCGAAGCGTGAATTAGGCTGGGAAGCAAAACGTGGATTAGAAGAGATGTGTGCAGATTCTTGGAGATGGCAATCAAATAATAAAAATGGCTATTTAGAAGTTTAATATATAGATACAAAAATGACCTTTGCATAAGCAAAAGGTCATTTTTTTCTCTTTATGTTTATTAGCTAATTTGGTAAAAAAAGTTCGCTGCTTTATAGGAATATTTGACTGACAAAATGTATAATAATCAATATCTTTAATGTAAGTAAAGAGTCTAGAAATACCATATAGGAATGTAATAGAGGATCCAACTGCAAAACTAATGCCGTAACCATTGAATCCGAATGGAAGCAAGAGAAGGCTTAATAACAGGTTTGCAAAAAAGAAAATAGCTGATGTTCGAAATGCCCCTTTACGATCCTCAAAGTATAGGAGTAGTAACGTAATAACGAGCACCATTCCATTTGCATAAGCACCAACTATAGTTAGTTGCAGAATAGAGTAATTAAGTGTTGTGTTTCCAGACTGTGAACTAAAAATCCATATTATAAAAATAATAAGTAAAGAAAAAATACCTTGATTACGAAGTATACGTTCCATTTCCTGCTTTAAGACAAAGTTCATGGAATCTTTCAATTGTAAAAGCGTATTTAATGTTCCGCCATTATTTACCGAGCCGAAGAACTTTTTATATCTTTCATAAAATCTGGTTTCAATGGATACTACAAAGAAAATATAGGTTGGAATAATACTTAAATACGCCCAGAAAACAGAAGTATCATAGATTTGATGATAAATAAAGGTATCTTCAATATTTCCTCGCCCTTCTCCAAACCAAATAACAAAATTACATACCCAAATACCCACATTGTAAAATAGGCTTGACCAAAATAACTCTGGATATTTATCTAAATAAGAAAGAAAGGTAAATTGTTCAGTAGCATCACTATTTGGAAACATTCGTACAATAACGATACTTAACCATACTAGTGTAATGAAAGTACCGAGTGTAAAAGAAATTAAAAGCAATAGGGCAGAGCCATGTTCTAGCCCAAGTGTAGGATGCCAGTAAGCTATTAGTGCAATTCCGGATAGAGAAAAAATGGAGCCGATTAAAAATGCAAGGGCAATTGATTGATAATCTTTAGCTGCTGTTAAATAAATGGACTGAATCCAAATGATATTTAAAGCTAAAAATAAAAATAGCATCACGATTTTATAATACAAGGCCAATGGTGTAAAAAATGCAAACAAAAGCCATAACATAATAGCTAAAAAAAGTGTGATTTTCGTCATTCCTAAAAATGAAGAAAATACTTTATCAGCTTTTTGTTCGTATAAAAGGTCAGCTACATATCTAGTTACAATGAGCGCAATGCCCCGTATATAATTTGAGAAAAAATAAAGCAATATGAAATTGAAATAGTGAAAAGGCGCTGTTCTTCAATTGAAATAGAATGAAATAAACTTAAAATGTATCGAATAGCTGTTACTGCTAAAATAACGACTAACCAAGGACCAGCTGTAACAAATAACGAAAATCCATAAGCTTTTACCCTTGAAGAATAGTAGTCTTCTTGAAATAATTTTTGTAATCGAAATCCTATGCCTGCCATGTTTTTGCACCCCTTTCTGAATAAAGCTTACGATAACTATCAACAACACCTGATAATTGATAATATGCTTCAATACGATTACGCCCATTGTTTCCGAATTGATGAATGGATTCAGGGTGACGATAATACCATTCTAAGTGAGTGGCAACTTGTTCAGGAGATACAGGTGGTACAACAAAGCCACATTGGCCGTAAGGGTCTTCATCTTGTCCATAAATTAATTCTTTACAAGAACCAACATCTGTAACAACCCATGGTAATCCGGATGCCATTCCTTCTAACATAGCTAGTGGTTGTCCTTCAGATATACTAGTTAATACGAGAATATCCGTTTGTTTTAAGTAATCTTTAATATTTACTCTACCAGTCATTATTACATGCTCTTTTAATCCAAGTTGCTGAATTAAATCACGACATTCTTGAGCATACTCAGGTTCTTCTGTATCAGGACCTAATAAGTAGAATATAAATGGAATATCTTTTTCTAATAATAATTTAGCTGCATAAATCATTGTTTTTACATCTTTAATTGGGACAACTCGTATAATAGCAGAAATAATGAGTTTATCCGAATTATATTTTGGTTTACGTAGCCCTTTATAGTCAGATAAAGTAACGCCATTTGGAACAATTTTTAGTTTATGGGCCGGAGCGCCTAAGTCTTTTTGATATGCACTATTCCGGCCGAATAACGTAATTACATCTGTAGCTTGTTCATATGCTTGGTGAGATAAATGGTGGAAGAAAGAAACCCACCTTTTTTTGTATTCAATTGGTATCCACGTTGATTGGAGTATTTCCTCCTCACGTTCCCGCGAATAAATACCATGCTCTGTTAGAATAAATGGTATGTCAGACTTGGCACTAATTGCAGCCCCAAGGAGCCCACCATAACCTGTAGATACAGAATGAATAAGATCTAATTCAGGAAAATCAATTTGTAAAATTTGAATGATTGGTGTGAACATAGATCTCCACATCCAAAAGTAATTTAAGAAAGAACCACTACTTTCTTCATACAAATAACTTTTTTTCACTATTTCATAAAACTCACGACTTTCGAAGAAGGAATGCAGTGTTCCTAGCTTTTGCTTGTTTCCTAATATTTGTAATGCTGTTGTGTCGTTAGCTTGGAATGTAAACCATTTTTGGAGTGTTTGTACTTCATCGGTAGTTAAATTGGTTTTTACATGTTTTGAGTTATTTTCTAGTTGTAAGGGAATCATAATAATATCTTTTACATTACTAGGAATTTCATATTGATATTCCTCTTCTGTTTTTACTTGCGGTACGATCGCAAAAATGGTGAATTCATGTTCTTTAAATTGCTGGATGATCATTTGTACCCAGCTTGCTACTCCGCCACTGACAAAAGGATAACTTCCTTCAACGACTAAACCTATTCTCATCTGCTATGCTCCTTTAATTGGAATTGTAGCGTTGGCTTTTTTCAATATAACGCTATAAATTTGTGAATCTAGTTTTGTAACTGTACCGTATGGGAATGAACCGGTTTTCAATTTCTTTCCTTCTTCTACACGTATAATTGTTGCAGTATGGTTTGGTAACCCTTTATATGCAATATGAACAGCATCATCTTCATAAGAAACAGCTAAATCACCAGTTTGATAAATTTTCATGGAAGTAGTTGCTTCGCTTTGAGTCATACTTTTTATATAAGGATATCTTTCGCGTATTTCTTTAATTGTCGTTTTATAAGCTTTAAATAATTCTTCCCATGTTAGATTACCCGAGCGTTTTTCGTCAAGGATATCATCTGGATGGACGAAATGTGAGATAACCCCTAAATTTGCGGTAACATCAGCTAAAATAAATTGTTCTTCATCTGGGATAGCATAGCCACTCGTAATACGCGGGAAGTGATAAATGTTTTTGTTGTGTTCATCTGGTCCAAATTCTTGAATTAAACTGCCGTTACTTTTACTTCCCACATATAGAGAAGCAACCGTTTCCATAGTTGGAACCGCGTCGTTTAATGCACTTAATCCAGTTGTATTTATAATATTGGATGGTGGTACATAGGTTTTTAGTTTTTCGTTTGGAAAGAAGTTATACACGAGTTTTTGTAGAGCATCTAAGGAGCTCTCCATATCTTCTTTTGAATTCCATGGAACATATTCAAGTGCTTTATCTACTGGATCTGGTGGTAATAATAAAGGTTGATGGTTATAGCCATGAATACCGATTTCTCCACCGTGACTTAATAATTCTCTCCCAAATAATAAATATGTATTTCTATTTTTACCTGTGAAATCTTCAAAAGGTGGCGTTACTTTATTTTGGTATGTCCCAATTGCAACACCCGTATATTTAATATCAAGTTCTTCAGAGATATCCTTCATATTTTTCCACCAATGTTTTTTATAAAATTCTTCAACAGAAATTTTTTCTGTTGTTAAGTTTTTTAGTTCTCCACTTGGAATTGGAGATGGGAAGTCATCAATATACATAATCTCCGCTCCAAGTTGTGCTGTAGCGAAAGTCGGAAAAATAGTACCCAGTGATTGAACGAACATACCTCTACCTAATTTATCGTTCAATGCTGTTGTATTCCAATATAAAACTTTTCCTTCACCGTAGTCATTGGTCCAAAGGATGGGAGTATCTTCTGCCGTAATCCAAGTGTTAGTTGTATTCTCATCTAGCGTAATACTCATTGAGCTATGAGTAAACAATGGAGAAGAACTTGAGAGATCAGGGTAACCAGGGAATAAAACTTGTTCAAAATTTAATCCCTTTGCATCTGTGAATCCCTTTTTTTGGTTAATGCCAAATAGGGGGTTCCAGGAAGGATCTGAATCGAGCCGATTGGCAATAATAAGTTTTCCACCCAACTGTACAAAATTTTGGATATCGGCTTGTGGTAGTTGTGTCATTCCTTCACCTGTAATAATGATTCCTGTATAAGGAGAGGGAGTAAGTGTCTTAATTTCATTAGCTGTAATGTCTTTATAATGTAGGTGGGCATAGTCCATTGCCTTTTTTGTATGAAACGTAACTTGTTCCCCTAATTTATTATCCGTCGTTAAAACGTAGAATTGCATTTCTTGGCCATTTGGATTTACATTTTTCGCCGTTACTGTTTTAACGGCAGTTGTTTCCTTAGTTTTAGGAACAGAAAAAATTCTATAAAAATTATCTGTTCGATATATTAAGATAGATATAATTAGGAGAAGTAAAGTAATACTGATAATCCCAATATATATATTAATGCTCTTCTTCAATGTGTATGCCTCCAAACTGCTCTACAAATAACTGATACTTACGTGGTAGAATATGAACTTTTTTTGTAAATGTTAGATTATCAATTAATTTGTAAAGTTTGTCCCATAATTGTTGTTCGTAGTATAGTTCCAGTAATCCGACATAACCGTAATATGATTCAGGATTAAGGTGGATAAGGTGTGAAAATTGTTCTTCGGATTCTACATATTGTTTTTTGTATAGAAGTAGATTTCCAAGTTGGAAAGAGTAGAGCAATTCGTTAGGGAAAAATTCTATACTTTTTATAATGAAACTCATAAATTCATTAATTATATTTTCTTTTTGTTGATTAGAAAGTAGGCCACTTTCTATATACCTTAAGTAATTAGAAACCAATTCTTCTGCAATTTCGTTTTGGGGATGCTGCAGAAATTGTTTATTTAAGTATCCAATCTGTTTTTCATAACGTTCATTTAGTAAATTAATCGTAGTCGCAGCATAATGTACAGTTTCAGGATCTTTATGATGAATTGCTTCTTTCAATAATCCACCTTCATTAGAAATGGTAGAAGAACTTAATTGTACAATTAGTTGTTTATGTAACTCCGGTTTATCAATTTCTAATCCAGAGGAAAATGAAATAAGGTCCATATCTTGTTTAGCTGATTCCAAAATATCTTCATAATTATCAACTTGAAAGGAAACATAATCAGAATACTGTTGTAACCACTCTGTTTTGGAACGTTTTATATTAAGTAATAACATGATTACTGATACAATAAGCCCAAGAAGTGGAAACAGAAGAGAGACAATTAAGCAAAACTCAATAATTCCTTTTTTATTTTCTGTAATTAAACCTTTCGTAAATCGAAATAAGAGAAAAATTAAAATAGCATATATAATATAAAGAAGGAGGAAAATCATTAGAATATCACTCCTTCAGCAGTGAGCGCATTTTGTATACGGGTTTTAACTTGTAATAAAAACTTTTCTTCGGTACCAGGCAATAAAATCATGATTTTTTGATGGGTTGTGCTATAACTGAAGATATCAATATCACGTAAATGTGCTTTTAAGATTGAATTTATTACTTGTAAAGAATCTTGTGATGCATGGAACTCAAAATAGGAATATGGATATGATAATGTTTCGTAACGTTTTTGTTCGATTTTTAATAAATGTTCAAA
Organism: Bacillus sp. BML-BC051; assembly: GCF_019656175.1. Lineage (NCBI taxonomy): Bacteria > Bacillati > Bacillota > Bacilli > Caryophanales > Bacillaceae > Bacillus > Bacillus sp. BML-BC051. The sequence continues at coordinate 97,766 of NZ_BPLI01000034.1, read as the reverse complement.
TTCGTCTTCATAGTAAATACTTGTTTTAGGGAATGTACGCTCTTCTTGACTAGATATCCAAATATTAGAAGCGTTTTGTAAACGGTCGCCCATCCAGCGTAAATACCATGTGAAAAGTTCGAATTGTTCAGAAGTGATTTTGGAGAATTCTATTTCATCTAAAATAATGATGTATTGTACATTATCTTGGAATAAGACAGGACCAACTAAAAGTGGTGCGTCTTGAGAATCTCCTTCTGTACGGAAAAACGGTCGATTATGAGCTAACGCATTTTTGATGACTGATGAAGAGTTCTTAACAAAAATTGATTGAGGTAAAGTGTTTTCACCAGTTTCAAATCTTAATTTAATGCGAAGAGACTGTTTATTGTTATCTATGTGATAGATACCAATTTTTTCCGCACCAAAATATGTTTTTAATACATTCATTCCTTCATCTAATACAATTTCAGGATGTGTATGATTTAAGGCTTTGAACATATGGTACATTTTAGATAAGTGATTGTTTGATTCAAGCACACGGGAACGAAGTGTAATACGTGTTTCATCCAATTGTTTAATAACATATTTTAGCTCTTTATTTTCAGATTTGAGTTCAGTATTTACCATATGTATATCTTCATAACGTTCTTTTTGTGAAGTACTCATTAATCCGCAATATAAACTAATCACAAGCAAGAAAATCCAACTTATCCAATCATCTGATGAATAAAAGTAAAGTAGTACATCATCGCCTTTATATATACCCCTTATAAAAATATAAATTATTGATTCTAGAAATGTGAAAAGTGCGATCGATATACCGTATCGGCTAGAAATAATTAATGTAATAAATAAAAGTATGAAATATTCATGTGTAGATGTAAAAAAATCGGTTAATATTGAGAGAACAAATAGAGCAATAAAGAGAATAGTAGGTTCAATTAATTTCATAAATAAATTGGATTGCTTATAGTGCATAAATAGACCCCTTCTTTCATTTACCAATTTAGCTCCGAGGAATAATACATGAAGTAAAATAAACAGGTATTTTAAAATATATATTTTCTGCAGAATACAAATTATTTTATCAATAGGGATATAGTAAATTCAAGAGAAATAAATTCTAAATTTTGTTAATTCATGTTGCTTTTGAGAAATTTCTATAAAATAGAGATATTTCACTAAATTTTCAAGGTATAAAAAGTGAAAAGATTACTATAGTAGTATAGGAGGTAATACAATTATGAGTTGGAAACGTTCCATCTGTTTTTTTTCTATATTTTCGTTTATTTTTTCTTCAAATACAGCAGCGCAAGTAAATGCTGTGAATCCAGTTTTGAAAAATGTAAAAAGCTATAAAATTTATTATGGCGAAGCAAATGAGCAAGTAATTAAAAGACTTTCGAAGTATGACATGGTTATTATCGAGCCTTATGCATTTACAAGGGAGCAAGTTCAACAATTAAAAAAATCAGGAACTGTGGTTCTCGGCTATGTTAGTGTTTTAGAATTAGAAGTTTGGCATAAATCACAAGTAATGGAGTCAGATTATTATTATAGAGACAGCGAAAAAATGAAAATTGAAAAGTGGGATACATATATTATGAATTTAGCTGACAATCATTACCGGAGTATTATCATTAACAAAGTAAAACAGCAAATTGTTGGGAAAGGTATAGATGGGGTATTTTTAGACACTGTTGGTGATATTGATGATTATTTTTATGATCAGGCAGTCTTACAAGAAAAGTTTAGATTGGCCTATGTAAATTTATTAAAGGAAATTAAAAGTGTTGATTCTAATTTATTACTTGTACAGAATTGGGGATTTGAAACGATTAAAAGCGCAGCTTTAAATTTTATTCATGGTGTACTATGGGAAGATTTTAATAAACAAGTTATTGCAGAAGATCAATGGAGCCAAGGTTGGATGCGTTATTTTAAAAAACAGGGCAATAAAATTGTAACGTTTACTGTAACTCCAGATGATATATCAAAAAAATATAGTACTATAAATGGATTTATTCCTACAATAAATCCAAATGACATTTATAATAATTAAAATAGTACTGAATATGTCCCCTGAGATCAATAATACTCTTTTTTCTAGAGTAGGAAAAAGAGTATTATTGATTTAGCAGTTATCAGATTTACTATGGATGATAATATGGACGCGTAATATTTTCATTAATTTTAACAAGTTGTTTATGATACACAGTATTACCTTCTTGGCTTGTATAAGGTGGTAAGCTTCGTCCGAAACAATTTGCAATAATATTGGAGTGAGGAGGATAAGAAATACGAATTTCATACAAATTAATAGCTTCATCTAAATTTACAATGTTTATTACTGCTGAAACTGTTGCAGGCTCTCTTGTTAATACACCTGTTGAAAGAATAACAGATTGATGTGGATAATGAAGAGGTATAAATATCAGAACTTTCTAATTTAATATGATTGTACAATATTCTATGTAAATCATTAATAGAGTAAGATAAGGAGAATGCGTTATTCTATCAATTTTTTATAGAGATAAAAAATGTAATATTGAATAATATTCCAATACTTGTATCATTGTTAAAGTACGTTTATAATCAAATAATCTTATTAGCCTTTTGATTGGATTACGTATTATTGAAAGCGTTTTTATTATGTGGTACATTTCGATTGACATCATTACTGTATGACATGTATGACATGGGTTTTTTTATTGTTTTTTAAGGTAGGAAGTCTGACTTATTTACAAAAAAACTTTGTATGTAGTTGTAAGTAAGAAGGAGAATAAGGAATAATATAACTTTTATAAGACGGGGAGGGTACAGTGTGAAAATGTAAGGTTTTCACATGAGGATATATGGGTTACGTAGGATTATTACTTTCGGGTGCAGCTTTATTTTTAAATAGTCTTGTTATATTAGGAAAAGCAGAGATGAAAAGTGCGGGTGTTTTTAATTTATTTGTGGGTGCACTACAAATTATTATTCCGTTCTATTTGATCATGATTTCTGACCAAAGCAATTGGACAGTGTATTCATATGCAGCTACTTTCTTATTTGGATTAACCTATTTATATGTAGGTGTTACCTTTATAAAAGGAATGGATAGTAGTGGTCTAGGATGGTTTTGTATGTGGGTAGCAATTATTGCTTTATTCTATATGGTTGTTTCATTTGTTCAATTCCACGATGTTGTTAATGCGTTAACATGGTTTATGTGGGCATTACTTTGGTATTTATTCTTTGTATTAAATACACAAAAGAAGAATATCAATCAATATCTTGGAAGAATTGCCTTCGTACAATCATGGGTAACATTGACGTTGCCTTCACTCTTTTATTTTATGGGAGTATGGGGAGAGGGATTCGTATATGAACTATGGGTTTATGTATCCGTAATTTCTATTTTATACTTCTGTTATTGTATTTATAAATATCGAGTACGTTAATATATTTTCTGTAGAAAAGCATGGAATCGTTAAACGAATTCCATGCTTTTTATATATTAGCATTTATAATAGAGAGGTAGTATTTTACAATTTATCAAAATGGGGATGATGAATTTGAAAAAAGTATTGGTGCTAGGGGGAACAAGATTTTTTGGTAAACATTTAGTAGAAGTGCTTTTGCAAGAGGGACACGATGTAACGATTGCGACGAGAGGGATTACAGAAGATCCTTTTGGAAGTGCAGTAAAAAGGCTGATTGTCGATAGAGAAGATGAAAAACAACTAGCAGAGCGTCTAGAAGATAAAAGTTATGATATCGTATACGATAATTTATGCTATAGCTCGAATGCAGCGAAGGTAATATGTGAAGTGTTACGAGGAAAAACGAAGAAATACGTTATGACATCTTCAATGGCTGTTTACGAGCCAGCAATAGGCTTGTTAGAAGAGAACTTTAATCCGTATGAGTATGCCGTTACGTATGGGGATAGGAAGAATTTTAATTATGGTGAAGGCAAGCGATTAGCTGAAGCTACTGTATTTCAACAAGCAACATTCCCAGTTGTTGCAGTGCGTTTTCCAGTTGTTATTGGAGAAAACGATTATACGAAAAGGTTACAATTTTACGTTGAACATATTGTGAAGCAAGGGCCTGTCGTAGTGAATCATTTAGATGGAGAGTTGTCGTTTATACATGAAGAAGAAGCAGGCCAATTTTTAGCTTGGTGCGGGGTGGAAAGTATAGAAGGGCCAATCAATGCTTGTAGTAATGGAGTAGTTTCTACTAGAGAAATCATTCATTTCATAGAAGAAAATACGGGAATAAAAGCACTCGTTCAAGAAGTAGGAGATAATGTAGCGCCTTACAATGAGGTAATTAATTGTACATTACACAATGGAAAAGCTAGTGAATTAGGATTCCCGTTCCGAGAGTTGAAAATAGACATAGAACAAGTATTACGTTATTACATACATACAATGAAATAATCATAAATCCCCCGGTGGCAATCCGGGGGATTCTGGAGGATTTCGACAATACTAATTTTACATTACCAAATTTACCTTATACGCACGACTAATGTTTTTGTGATTGAATCGCTTGTAAATACTTTTCGTTTACCCGGTCCCAGTTCACTGTATGCCACCAATTGGTAACAAATTCTGGACGCCGATTTTGATACTTTAAATAATAGGCGTGTTCCCATACATCGATAACGAGTAATGGAATTTTACCTTCTTGCAAAGGTGTATCTTGATTGGGTGTACTCATAACGGAAAGTTCCTCACCGTCCATAACAAGCCATCCATAGCCACTTCCAAAACGACTAACAGCTGCTTTGGAAAGTTGATCTTTTAAGTTGTCAAAGGTATTGAAATAATAATCAATTACTTTTGCAACGTCTCCATTAGGCTCACCGCCACCCCGCGGGCTCATTACTTCCCAAAAAAGACTATGACAATAGTGACCACCACCGTTATTTCTTACAGCTGTAACAATTTCATTTGGTAAAACGTCTAAATTACATAGTAACTCTTCTAAAGACTTATTATGTAATTCCGTATAGTTTTCTAAAGCGGCATTTAAGTTATTTACGTATGTCGCATGGTGCTTTCCATGATGAATGGAAAGCGTATTGCTATCGATATATGGCTCTAGTTCATCATAGTCATATGAAAGCTTTGGCAATTGAAATGAAGACATAACATTACCTCCTTTCTTTTTAAAAGTTGGTCTAGGTAAAAAAACTTTACCTGAGTCAAAAATACACCTATTTTTTATGTAAGTCAATAGTAATGTCTTTAATTTTCTGAAAAATATTACAATAAAAGTAACACTTCGACTTTCATTTGTGACTCGTATTCTTTTTGCTTATACTGTAAAGTAGAACGTTTTGTTGAAATAGAAGGAGATTGTTTATGAGTAAAACGAAACAATTAATAGAGGAAGCGAGTCAGTTTATTACGATTTGCTATAAAGAGCTTAATAAAGAGCAATTCATAGAAGAGCGTGTGAAAGAAATTCAAGTTGAGATAGAGAAGACGGGGACGTATGAGCATACATTCGAAGAACTTGTTCATGGATCGCGAATGGCATGGCGCAATAGTAATCGATGTATCGGAAGACTATTTTGGAGTAAGATGCACATATTAGATGCACGTGAAGTAAATGATGAGGAAGGCGTATATAATGCATTAATTCATCATGTTAAATATGCAACGAACGATGGGAAAGTGAAACCGACAATTACAATTTTTAAGCAGTATCAAGGTGAAGAAAATAATATACGAATTTATAATCACCAATTGATTCGGTATGCAGGATATAAAACAGAAATGGGAGTGATTGGTGACTCTCATTCCACTACGTTTACGGATTTGTGTCAGGAACTTGGATGGCAAGGAGAAGGTACGAATTTCGATGTATTGCCACTTGTATTTTCTGTTGATGGAAAAGAACCTGTATATAAAGAAATTCCTAAAAAAGAAGTGAAAGAGGTACCGATTGAACATCCAGAGTACCCAATCTCATCTTTAGGAACAAAATGGTATGGGGTTCCAATGATTTCAGATATGCGCTTAGAAATTGGCGGTATTTCTTATACAGCAGCTCCGTTCAATGGATGGTATATGGGAACGGAGATTGGGGCTCGTAACTTAGCGGATCATGATCGTTATAATTTACTGCCGGCTGTTGCGGAGATGATGGAGTTAGATACATCTAGAAACGGTACGTTATGGAAAGACAAGGCACTAATTGAGTTGAATATTGCTGTATTATATTCCTTCAAAAAACAAGGAGTTAGTATTGTAGATCATCATACAGCTGCACAACAATTTCAACAATTTGAGAAGCAAGAAGCATCATGTGGACGGGTTGTCACTGGCAATTGGGTGTGGCTCATTCCACCGTTGTCGCCAGCTACCACTCATATTTATCATAAACCGTATCCGAATGAAATTTTGAAGCCGAATTTCTTTCATAAATGATATTTAGTATAGTTTTTTTATGCAAAATATAATTTTTTTTAATTACTGTTACGTAGCAAATGGAAGCCTTTACTATCGGTTATTTTTGGAAGGGGCTTTTTGAACCAAGGAGTTCCTTATGTTATAATCAAATTTCTGTTTCGAAGACCTTATAGAAATATAAGGTCTTTTGTTTTGCTTTTTTATGTAATAGGAATAGAAATTTTCTTTTAAATAAGGGATTTAGCATATTTTTAGGGACAACATAAGTGTGTAGAAAATCGATGAATTATTATGCTTATATAATCATTATGTTTTGGGTGTAAATAATAAAACATAATAAAGTTGTTTTTTTAGATTGCTGAGGAAGGAGGAAGTGTAAATGAGAATGAAGAGTCGAAAAACAGATTGGCCTGTATTTCTTATTAGTGGTGGCTCACTTTTATTATTTGTAATTGCAGTTATTTTAAATAAAAGTTACGTAGAGGGAGTCATTAATAGAAGTTTTACAGCTTCGATTAAATATTTTGGTGCCTTTTGGCAGGTTTTATTAATTGGTACATTTATTGTAGCAATGTGTATGGCGTTTTCAAAATATGGGAGAGTTAAACTTGGGGGGCTAGAAAAACCTGAGATTAGTACGACAAAATGGCTCGCTATTATTATGTCTACATTACTTGCCGGAGGTGGCGTTTTTTGGGCAGCTGCAGAGCCGATGTACCATTTGATGACGGTGCCACCAATACATGAAGGTATAACTGCTGGAACGAAAGAAGCAGTAATGCCTGCTTTAGCACAAAGTTATATGCATTGGGGTTTCCTCGCTTGGACGATTTTAGGAACAATTAGTGCGGTAGTTATGATGTACGGACATTATCATAAAGGTATGCCATTAAAGCCTCGAACGCTTTTATATCCTATTTTTGGAGAGAAATTGCGAAAGAGTTGGCTTGGAACAACGATCGATGTGTTTGCAATTATTGCGGTAGCTGCAGGGACGATTGGTCCAATCGGATTTTTAGGACTACAAGCAAGTTATGGATTACAAGCATTGTTTGACATTCCTGATGTGTTTACTACTCAATTAGCCATTATTGTTTGTGTAGTAGCTGTTTCTACTATATCTGCGGTAACAGGAATTGATAAAGGGATTCAAATTATAAGTGATTTAAATGTTAGGTTAGCAGTTTTATTAATGGTATTCGTATTACTGTTTGGACCAGGTGGATTTATTATCGATTCATTTGTTTCTTCGTTTGGCTTTTATATAAATGAATTTATTCCAATGAGCACATATCGTGGTGATACAGGTTGGTTAGGATCGTGGACAATCTTTTTCTGGGGATGGTTTATTGGGTACGGACCGATGATGGCAATTTTAGTGAGCCGTATTTCAAGAGGAAGAACAATCCGAGAAATCATCGTTGCAATTGGAATTATTGCACCTATTATTACAACGTTTTGGTTTACTATACTAGGGGGATCAGGTGTGTTTTATGAGTTAATGAGTCCTGGTTCTATCTCGACCGCATTAAGTGAATCTGGTATGCCAGCGGCTATGATTGCAATTACAGAGCAACTGCCACTATCTAATATTATTGGACCTGCATTTCTTTTATTAACAATTTTATTTGTAGTGACAACAGGAGATTCAATGGCTTATTCAATTTCAATGGCAGTGACTGGAGATGGAGATCCTAGAATTAGCTTGCGAGTGTTTTGGTCGCTTATTATGGGAGCAGTTGCAGCGATTCTTTTATACATGGGTGAGGGAAGTATTAACGCCTTACAATCATTCATCGTAGTAACAGCTGTCCCAGTATCTATTCTGTTATTCCCAATGCTATGGCTAGCGCCTAAAGTTGCAGGAGAATTAGCGTTAAAACAAGGTATTGTAAAAGAAGAAGAGAAAACTTCCTTCTTGTTCCAAAAAGCTAGTAAATCAAAATAAAGAATTGTATTTATATAAAAAGAGGAAGCATTTCATTTGAGATGCTTCCTCTTTACTATTTATTTAACTACTTTTCTCGAAGGGGATAGTACTCTGTACAGTTTCAATCTATTCTAATACTTTATCTTTCGTTTCTGGGACACATAATAGCATTGTAACTAAACCGATTGGATAGATAATGAAGATGAGAGACAATGCTCCCATTAAGTTACCACCTGTAGCAAGTAATCCGATAATAACAGGTCCAAATCCAGCTAAACCACGTCCTGTACCGAAAATAAAGTTCTCTGCTGTCGATCGAGCTTCAGCAGGATAGTTTTCAGCTAAAACTGCTCCGAATCCTCCCATCATGCCATTTGCAAAGAATCCAAGCAATGCACTTCCCCATAACAATAAGGTTGAGTCTGTGAATAAGAAGAAGTAAATGAGACAGTATATAGTACCACCGACATAATAGATAGTAAAAGTTTTACGGCGACCAATTTTATCGGCTAGAATGCCAAAAGTTGCAATTCCAATTAGCATGCCGATCGTAGAGATGAACATCCAACCGCTCGCTTTTGCTAATGTGTAGTTATATTTATTCGCTAAAATAGTTGGCATCCACGTAAAAATTCCATAATATCCGAAGTTCTGGATAAATGACATAATAATAAGACCAATGGTTGTTATCGTTACTTTTTTATTGGCGAATAACTTTCGAAGTGGGAACTTTTTCATTTGCTTTAGTTGTTCTGCCTCAGTAGTTGTTAAATTACCTTCAGCTTCTTTTTGTAACAACTCTTTTTTGTATCGTTGTTTTTGTTCCCATATTTTCGGTTCACTTAAACTTTTGCGTACATAGACAGCTAGTAGAGCGGGAATGAGTCCAAATAAGAAAACAGCTCTCCATCCGAAATGCGGGACGATAAATGCTGGAAGGAGTGAAGCGACTAGTACGCCAAATTGCCATCCCAGTGCAACAACGGATGTCGCCTTAGCGCGCATTTCTTTAGACCATGTTTCAGTTACGATGGCCATCCCAATCCCGAATTCACCACCAACTCCCATTCCAACTAAAAAGCGAAGAATTAATAATTGCCAATAATCGGTTGCGAAATAAATAAGTGCTGTTGCTAGTGAGAATAGTAAGATTGTGAAGGCCATCGTACGGATACGCCCAAATAAATCAGCAATAAATCCAAATAAATAAGACCCAATTAGCATTCCTATTGTGGTAGCTAATGTTAAGTTTCCACCTTCAACAGGGCTTAAATGAAATTCTTTTAAAATGTAGACGAGCACGAAAGATAAGAGCAACATATCTAAACCTTCTGCTGCATACCCTAGCGCAGAACCAAACAATGTTTTATATCTTTTCTCTTTCGTCTCCTCTGTTGTTGATTGTACACCAGTAGTGACGTTCATCATTACTCCTCCTTATTTTCTTCTACAGTCGCTATGGAAGAATAACAAAAGGCCTTCTCACCTGATATGATGAGAAGGCCAAAAAGTCATACGTATTCCTAAAAAAGGACATACGTATAGTATATTCCGACTTCCTTCTCAACCTCACGGGGTTGGGTTAAAGGACTGTATTATATTACTTTATTTTTAGCACTCTTCTATTACATTGTCAAATAAAGAGAGCGTTATTATGTGTGAAATATTTCAAAAGATATTTCATTCTCCTTGACGCACACTTCATTATTTTCCCATAATAAAAATAACTCATATAAAAAGGAATGAATCACAGATGCTAAATTTAGTACTTATGATGATTGAACGTGTCGGACTTATTGTTATTTTAGGATTTTTACTTTCTCATATTAAAACGTTCAGGCGCCTTCTTCATAGACAAGATGGGTATGTAGATAAGCTTAAGCTTATTTGTATTTTTTCAGTGTTTACAATTGTAAGCAATTACACAGGAATTGAAATTACCGGGAATACAATTATGAAAGAAAATTGGCTACAAGGTGTTTCGTCATCTAGTACAATTGCGAATACACGTATTATGGGTGTTGGAATTAGTGGATTGCTTGGTGGTCCTATCGTCGGCATTGGAGTGGGATCGATTGCGGGTATTCACCGTTATATGCTTGGCGGGACGACAGCACTAAGTTGTGCAATTTCATCAATTTTAGCAGGTGTTATAACGGGGTATATTGGATACATTTTTAAAAAATATAATCGTGCAATTACGCCTAAATTTTCAGCGATTTTAAGTGTATTTATCGTTTCTTTAGAGATGATTATGATCCTATTAATCGTAGAGGATGGGATTAGTATCGTGAAAACAATTGCGATACCAATGATACTTGTAAATAGTTTCGGGAGTTTTATTTTACTTTCTATGATACAAGCTATTTTGCGCCAGGAAGAAAATGCGAAAGCCTTGCAAACGCATAAAGTATTACGAATTGCTGATAAAACATTACCATATTTTCGCCGCGGACTAACAGAAGATTCTTGTAAACATGTGGCACAAATTATTCACCGCTTTACGGGAACAGATGCGGTATCCTTAACAGATACAGAGAAAATATTAGCTCACGTTGGATTAGCATCAGATCACCATATTCCTTCACATAGTTTAATAACGGGTTTATCAAAATCAGTCTTAAAAACAGGGAAAATAATGAAAGCGAAATCACGTGAAAGTATTAATTGTCAGCAGGAAAGATGTCCATTACAAGCGGCAGTTGTTATTCCACTAACTTCACATGGGAATACGATAGGAACATTAAAACTTTATTTTAAAAACTCTAATCAATTAAGTCGTGTGGAAGAAGAGCTAGCGGAAGGGCTAGCGAAAATATTCTCTACACAGCTTGAGTTAGGTGAAGCAGAGTTACAAAGTAAGTTATTGCAAGATGCCGAAATAAAAGCATTACAAGCACAAATAAATCCGCATTTTTTATTTAATGCAATTAATACTGTATCGGCTTTATGTCGAACAGATGTAGAAAAAGCGAGAAAATTATTATTGCAGCTTAGCGTGTATTTTCGTTGTAATTTGCAAGGGGCACGCCAATTGCTTATCCCATTAGAACAAGAGTTAAATCATGTACATGCATATTTATCGTTAGAACAAGCGAGGTTTCCGAATAAGTATGAAGTGAAGATGTACGTTGAGGAAGAGTTAAAGACGACCTTAGTTCCACCATTTGTACTGCAGCTATTAGTTGAAAATGCATTGCGCCATGCTTTTCCGAAAAAGCAGCCAGTGTGCGAAGTTGAGGTACATGTGTTTGAAAAGGAGGGGATGGTGCATTTTGAAGTCCAAGATAATGGACAAGGAATTGAGGATGAACGTCTTGGACAATTAGGGAAAATGGTAGTTCCATCAAAGAAAGGGACTGGAACAGCTTTATATAATATTAATGAACGACTTATCGGGTTATTCGGGAAAGAGACAATGCTTCAAATTGAAAGTAAATTAGAGCAAGGGACAAAGTTCCTCTTTGTAATTCCGAAAAAAGTAGGGGAGGAAAAACGGAGTGTTAAAAGTATTGGTAGTTGATGATGAAATGTTAGCGCGTGATGAATTGAAATATTTATTAGAGCAAACGAAAGAAGTAGAGATAATTGGTGAGGCGGATTGTGTAGAGGATGCATTAGAGGAATTAATGAAAAATAAACCAGATATTGTTTTCCTAGACATTCAGTTATCTGATGATAACGGATTTGAAATTGCAAATATATTAAAGAAGATGAAAAATCCCCCTGCAATTGTGTTTGCTACTGCCTATGATCAATATGCGCTGCAAGCATTTGAAGTAGATGCGTTAGACTACATTTTAAAGCCATTTGATGAAGAACGTATCGTACAGACATTAAAGAAATATAAAAAGCAAAAACAAATAAAATTAGAAACGAAACAAGAAGTAAAGAGTGTAGATGTAACGACCGAGATGCATAAATTAGCATTACCAATTGAAGAATCGATTGTGCTTGTGAATATTGAAGATATTATATATGTAGGACTTGTGGACGGAAAAGTGACAGTAAAAACGACGAGAGAGACATATGTAACACACGATACACTTGTCATTTTGGAAAAGAAGTTGCCGCAAGCAAGTTTTATGCGTGTCCATCGTAGTTTTATTGCAAATATTAATCATATTACAGAAATACAACCATGGTTCAATTCTACATATAATTTAATTATGAAAGAAGGATCAAAAGTACCTGTTAGCCGTACATATGCAAAAGAACTCAAAAAGCTACTTCGTATTTAAGAAGTAGCTTTTTGTATTTCATCTGCCTATTTCTGTAATTAATTTTGTATATTTGACGTTCTGTTGTGTAAACGCTTACAGATTTATTTGTATCTTATACAATTAAGGTACCAAATCGAAAGAGGTGGCCAAAATGAGTACGAAAAAAGTATATAGTTTCTTATCACAAGCATTCATATTTTCAGCTATTATGTTAGTTTCTAATATTATTGCAACGCATTTACCAATTCCGATGCCTTCATCGGTGATCGGATTAGTCATTCTATTTAGCCTATTATGTTTGAAAGTTATTAAATTAGAACAAGTTGAATCACTTGGAACAGCTTTAACAGGTATTATCGGATTCCTTTTCGTCCCATCAGGTATTTCAGTTATTAATTCTCTCGGTGTAATGGGACAATATTTTGTACAAATTTTAACTGTAATTGTTGTAGCAACAATTATTTTACTCGCTGTAACAGGGTTATTTGCACAATTCATTTTAGGAAAAGATGACGAAGAAATAGAAGATACGAAAGAATTGAAAGTAGTAAATAAAGGACGCAAGCACGGAAAAGTTGCATAACCAATTTAGTATATATTGTTAGGAGGGAATGAACATGGCAAGCACAATGACTCCATATTTCGGAATCGTCGTTTCATTAATAGCATACGGAATCGGAACATTATTATTTAAGCATTCAAAAGGATTCTTCTTATTCACACCATTATTCGTAGCGATGGTGTTAGGGATTGTCTTTCTAAAAGTAGGTAATTTTACTTTTGAAGAATATAATACTGGCGGAAAAATGATTAGCTTCTTCTTAGAACCAGCAACAATCGCGTTTGCAATTCCATTATATAAACAAGTGGATAAGTTGAAAAAATATTGGTGGCAAATTTTATCGGCTATCGTAGTTGGGTCTATTTGTTCAGTAATTGTCGTGTTCATTGTTGCCAAAGCAATTGGTCTAGATACAGCGGTAATGAATTCCATGTTACCACAAGCAGCAACAACAGCAATCGCGTTACCGATCTCTGAAAGTATTGGTGGTATACCAGCAATTACATCGTTTGCAGTTATTTTTAACGCAGTTATTGTATACGCATTAGGAGCGTTATTCTTAAAAACATTTAGAGTAAAACATCCAATTGCAAAAGGTTTAGCACTTGGAACAGCAGGTCATGCATTAGGAGTGGCAGTAGGAATTGAAATGGGTGAAGTAGAGGCAGCTATGGCAAGTATTGCTGTAACAGTAGTGGGGGTTGTAACTGTAGTTGTCATACCGATGTTTATGCCATTCATTGGCTAGTAAAACTTACTTAAAAAAATGAGAAAAGCAAGCTATTTGTAGGACAGATTTCTACTGATAGCTTGCTTTTTATGTTACAGTAGTGGTAAGACCTATCTTAACGAAATGTAAGTTTCCTTAAATCTTCATTAATACTGTGTAGAATACGTTTTGAATTAGGTCATTGTATTGTAAAATAAGAAGTAAGCTACTATAGGATCTGCTAAGGGAGACATATAATAAGCTTATAAAAATCTTCATATGAATGAATAACTAAAAGTAGAAAAGAGAGAAAAATCTACTTATTAACGTTTTACTTTATAGGACAGGAGAGAGTACTCGTCGATTATGCAAATAAAAAACCTGTTTCAAAGCAAAGGATTTCAGAGGTTTCTCGTATTAGTAATACTTGCTCTCGTGTTATACGGGCTGCAAAGTATGTTGAATTTAATTTTAATTACGTTTATTCTCACGTATTTAATGGATCGATTCCAAAAGTTTATTTCTCGCAAATTAGATCATTTCATGCCCATTAACCGAAAAATTATTATAGCATTTCTATATGTCATGTTAATTGGTGGAATTGCTATTACGCTATTTAAATATTTACCGGTATTAACGATACAAATTTCACAATTGATTTATCAATTTAACGTATTTTTAAGAAACCCACCGGATAGTGAATTAATTAAGTATGCAGTGAATGCTGTCAATCATATGGAACTTTCGAAATATGTAGGACAAGGCGTTGACATTTTGTATAAATCGATTACGAATGTTGGGAAATTTGGCCTTCAAGTGTTACTTTCTTTAATATTAAGTTTATTTTTCTTATTGGAGAAGGCTCGTATTGTTGCTTTTACTGCAAAATTTAAAGAAAGCCGACTTGCAATTTTCTATACTGAAATTGAGTACTTCGGTAAGAAATTTGCACGTTCATTCGGAAAAGTAATCGAAGCACAATTTTTAATTGCAGTTGTTAACTGCGTTTTATCCGTTATTGCACTATGGATATTAGGATTCCCGCAATTATTAGGTTTAGCGTTAATGATTTTCTTACTCGGTTTAATTCCAGTAGCTGGGGTTATCATTTCGTTATTCCCGCTTTGTATGATTGCTTACAATATCGGCGGTATTATGTACGTTGTTTATATTTTAATTATCGTAACAGTAATTCATGCGCTTGAAAGTTACGTGTTAAATCCGAAGTTTATGTCGCAAAAAACAAACTTACCGATTTTCTATACGTTTATGGTATTAATCTTCTCAGAACACTTCTTAGGTGTATGGGGACTAATTATCGGTATTCCAATCTTCATTTTCTTATTAGATGTCTTAGATGTGACAAGTGATGAAATGGAGAATGACGCCAGAAAAAATAAGGTGAAGTAAAGAAAAAGCATCGATGTTCGATGCTTTTTCTTTTATAACATGATGTTTTTTATGCCATACTGTAAGCAGAAGATAGAATAGGGGTGAAAGAATGGCTGTAAATGAAAAGGTAGAGTTAGCTACATTTGCTGGAGGGTGCTTTTGGTGTATGGTTTCGCCGTTTGAAGAGATGGAAGGAATTATAGAGGTTGTTTCTGGCTATACGGGTGGTCGTAAAGAGAATCCAACGTATAAAGAGGTATGTTCGGAAACGACGGGACATTATGAGGCAGTACAAATTACATTTGACGCAAATAAAATGCCGTATGAGGAGTTATTAAATATATATTGGAGACAAATTGATCCGACTGATGTAGGTGGACAATTCCACGATCGCGGACAGTCTTACGAAACAGTGATTTTTTATCATAATGAAGAACAGCATAAAAAAGCAGAGGCTTCAAAAGAAGAGCTTGCAAAGAGCGGGCGTTTTTCAAAACCAATTGCGACAAAAATATTGCCAGCTACGCCGTTTTATCTGGCTGAGGAATATCACCAAGGATATCATAAGAAAAATACATTCCGCTACGAGTTATACCGTAAAGGCTCAGGGCGAGATGCTTTTATTAAACAACATTGGCCAAAAGATAATGATCATTTAAAAGAAAAACTAAATGAGATGCAATTTTATGTAACGCAGGAAAATGGAACGGAACCACCATTTCAAAATGAGTATTGGAATCATAAAGAAGAAGGTCTTTATGTAGACATCGTTTCAGGAGAACCGTTATTTACTTCTTTAGATAAGTTTGATAGCGGGTGTGGATGGCCTAGTTTTACGAAGCCAGTTATGTCAGCTAGTGTGAAAGAAAAAATGGATGTGAGTCATAATATGACGCGAACAGAAGTGAGAAGTAAGGAAGGAGATTCACATCTGGGGCACGTATTTCCAGACGGTCCAGGACCAGATGGCCTTCGTTACTGTATTAACTCCGCAGCTCTTCGATTTATTCCAAAAGAGGAATTAGAAAAAGAAGGATATGGTGATTTCCTAATCGTATTTGGGAATAAAAAATAACCTCGCAGTTTGCGAGGTTATTTTTTTATTTCACTTTTTTCTTTTTGAACTTGCTTACTACTTCATAAACGATTGGTACAATAAGAAGTGTTAGTAACGTTGAACTTGTTAATCCACCAATTACTGTTACACCAAGTCCTTTAGAAATTAAGCCGCTACCTTCAAATCCTAATGCAAGTGGGATAAGAGCACCGATTGTTGCAATTGCAGTCATTAAAATCGGGCGAAGGCGTGTTGCACCAGCTTCTAATAAAGCTTCACGTGTTGATAGACCTTCATTTTCTTTATGAATAACGCGGTCGATAAGCACGATTGCGTTTGTTACAACGATACCGATTAACATAAGCGCACCAATCATCGCAGAGACACTTAACGTTTCGCCCGAGATTAATAAGGCAACAAGAGCTCCGATAATTGTAAATGGTAGCGAGAATAAAATTGCGAATGGTGCAAGGGCACCGCCAAATGTAACGACAAGAACGAAGTATACGATGGCAATCGCAGCTAACATCGCTAAGCCAAGTTGCTTGAATGATTCTTCAATATCTTTTGTAACGCCGCCCATAGAAACATCTACGCCCGAAGGCAGATCCATTTTATCTACTTCTTTTTGAACAGCGGCGGATGCTTTTGAAACGTCATCAGATGTTAGTTTTGCGCTTACTTCCGCATAAACACGGCCATCGCGGTGTTTTACTGTATTCGAAGTTTCACCTTCTTTTACAGTCATAACATCTTTCACAGCCACTTCAGTACCAAGTGGTGTTGTAATTTTTCGATTTGTTAAGTCATCGATTGTTTCATAATTTTGTTTTTCAGCTTCTACATATACATTGACATCTTTACCGTCTTTTTTAATTGTTGTCAGAACAGGGCGATCATGTGGATTAGAAAGTCCCATTCCAATTTGCGCAGCCGTTAGACCCATTTTACTTAGTTTTTCTTGATCTGCGACTAAAGTGTACTCTGCGTACGTTTTTGCAATACTAGAGTCTACATCTTTTAAGTCTTTACTTTTCTTCATGATATTTTGAATATCTTTTACGACAGGCTTAATGTCTTCCGAGCTATCTCCGTAAACGTATAGTTTAATTTCATTACTACCGCCACTCGCTCCGAAATCTTGGTTTTTCCATTCGCCTTTTCCAGACATCTTCTGTAAATCTTTAACGACTTGCTCTTTCTCTTTTTCAAAGTTTTTTGTGTCGTTATCATATTGTACGAAGAACATTGCTTGATTTGATTGACCAGGGCTCATTGGATTTTCTCCACCTAATGAGAACTGAATTGTTTTCACGTCTTTATTATCTTGGAAATGCTTCTCAGCTTTCGTTGCAATTTTTTCAACATCTTCTAACGTTTGCCCTGGTTCAGGATTGTACGTTGTAATGATCATTTTTTCTTCTTCGGCTGGTAAGAAACTTACACCGATAATTGGCACTAGTGCAAGACTACCAACTAATAGAAGGACAGCGATACTTGATGTAATAATTTTATGATTTAAAGCCCATGCAAGTATGCGTTTATACCAGTTCGCTAATTTACTTGGTTTTTCTTCATGATGTACTTCTTTTTCCCTCATGCTCTCTTTCTTAAATAAAGAGTGAGCTAGCATCGGTACGATTGTAACTGCTACTAGTAACGATGCTAATAAAGCGAAGACGATAGTTAAGGCAAATGGTAAGAACATTTCACCAATCATACCTTTTACTAGTCCAAGCGGTAAGAATACAGCAATCGTTACAATGGTAGAAGACATAATTGGGATGAACATTTCCTTCGTAGCTTCACGAATTAAATCTTTTCCGCGTAGTTTCTCTTCTGATAACGACATTCGTCGGTAAATATTTTCAATAACAACAATGGAGTCATCAACAACGCGTCCAATAGCGACTGTCATTGCTCCAAGTGTCATAATGTTAAGCGTAATATCCATTTGTTTTATGACTAATACAGCAATTAATAAAGAAAGTGGTATGGAAACGACAGAGATTAATGTTGTTCGGATATTTCGTAAGAACAGCATAATAATAACAATCGCAAAGATAGCACCAAAAATGGCTTTGCTCAGCATTGTTTCTACTGATTTCTCAATCGGTGCACCTTGGTCAAATGTTGAAATAATCTCTAAGTCTTTATATTTTTTCTCAAGGTCTTTTACTTTATCTTTCACTGCATTTACAACATCAACTGTATTCGCGTCAGCAGCCTTTACAATTTGAATTCCAATTGCTTCTTTTCCATTTGTTCGAGAAATAGATTCTGCTTTTCCGACTTCCTTAATTTCAGCAATTTCGTCTAATGTAACTGTCGGAATCCCGTTCATAGCGGCTGGATTCATTTGTGGTGTTTGTGCACCGGCACCGGCGTTTTGACTACCTTGGCCGCTTGGTGATGAAGGAACAGCTGGGATTTTTAATTCTTTCAATGCTTTAATTGTTGTAATATTTCCATCTACAACAACTGATTTTTCTGTGTCTTTAAATGTATATAAGCCAAGTGGCAACGATACGTCCGATCCTTTAATTACATTTTTTACAGTATCTTCACTTAAACCTAATTCTTTCATCTTATCTGTCTTGAAGACAAGTTGTACTTCATCTACTTGTTGACCTGAAATTTGAACAGATGCAACACCATCAAGTCCTTTTAATCCTGGCACAACATTCTTCTCTACATTTTCAGTTAAGGTAGCTAAAGATTCATTTTTACTTGCTACGCTTAACGAAATAACTGGAAAGGCATTGAAGTTTACACGTGAAACTTTCGGATCCTTTACGCCTTCTGGCAGTTTCACATTTGCGAGAGCTTCTTTAATTTCTGTTTCAGCCTTTTCCATATTTTTATCAAAATCATATTCTACCTGAATAGAAGATGCGTTTTGAAAAGACGATGAACTAACAACGTTTACACCACTTAAGTTTTGCAGTTGCTCTTCCATCGGTTTTGAAATTTTGTCAGCTACTTCTTCTGGTGTAGCACCAGGATAAACCGTAGTTACTGTTACAACAGGTGTTGTAATATCAGGAATTGTTTCCAGCTTCATATTCAGCCCAGAATAAATACCTGCAATGGTAACAATAATGGTTAGTAGCCAAACTGCGAACTTATTTTTTAACGAGAAATTAATAATTTTGTTCATGTTTGCGCTCCCTTTGTATTGTATTGACCAACTGGTCAGTCTAATACATAATATAACTGACTGATTGGTCAGTCGTCAATGAAAAGGGATGGTATAATAAAGTGAAACTTTAATCAGTGGGGATTTTTTCATTCCACTGATTATTAGTTGAACCAATCGGGCTTTTACGGGCAGCCCGCTCCCCACCGAACTTCTTTGTTTGCGCTGAATTTTGAGGCGGGGGCTTACTGCCCGGCGAATAGCGGGATAAATTCATAATAAGATGCGAGATTAAATTTAGGAGAGAAAATATGAAAGAAAAAGAACGTTTAATTATAGAGATGGCTATGAAGTTATTTGCGACTAAGGGTGTAAATGCGACATCAGTACAGGAAATTGTGACTGCTTGTGGCATATCTAAGGGAGCTTTCTATTTATACTTTAAATCGAAAGAGGAGCTTTTATTAGCAACACTTCGATATTACTATGACAAGATTCAAAATAAAATGATGGATATTGAAAAAGAATCGTTATTACCGCGTGAAAAATTTGCAAAGCAATTGCATTGCCAGTTTAACGATATACAAAAGCATAAAGAATTTATTATTATGCACGCGAGAGAAAATGCTATACCTTTTAATAAAGAAGTAGAAGAGTTTATGATGCGGATGAAGTTAGAGTCTCATGCATTTTACCGGAATAGTTTACTGTCTATTTATGGTGAGAAGGTTATGCCTTATTTATTAGATTTAGTTATTATGGTAGAAGGCATATGCCGTGGATATTTAGAGTTAATTATTTTACAAGCGTCAGAAATTGACTTATCTTATGTTTCTGCTTTTATTTTGAAAAGAGTAGATGATTTAGTAGATGGATTGGTAGAATCTTCGGAAGAACCTGTGTTACATGAAGAAAAGCTGGGAGAATTCCTTTGCAAATCAGAGCTCATTAAGGAGCAGGTTAAGGAACACTTTTTAAAAGAAATTATCGTTTTTAAACGCACATTAGCTGATCAATTAGAAAATGAGGAATTGCTTGTTACATTAGATGTTTTGGAGGCAGAAATGAGATTGCAAAATCCAAGGATCCCGGTCATCCAAGGGATGTTATCTAATTTAGAGGTATATCAAAATTTAAAAGAATTTCGTTTGAGGCTTATGGGGTATTACAATATAAAAAGGTAACAATGATAGTTTTCATTGTTACCTTTATTATTATGCATTCACTTTTTCTTTTGTTTGTGTAGTCTCTTCTTGCTCGATATTGATTGTTTCTTTCACAATATAAATCGGACGGTTTTTACTCTCGTCATAAATACGAGCAATATATTGGCCAACGATTCCAAGACCAAGCAACTGAATACCGCTAAAGAATGTAATAGCGACCATAATAGATGCCCAACCTGTTTGTGTACCAGAGCCAATAATTTTCACAGTAATTGTATATAGTAAGACAATTATTGAAATAAGAACTGATAATAAGCCTAAAGTCATAACGATACGTAACGGTTTTGTTGAAAACGCAATAATGCCATCAGATGCAAATTTAATCATTTTCTTCAATGGATATTTTGTTTCACCAGCAAAGCGCTCATCGCGTTCATATTCAACGTACGTTTGGCGGAAGCCAACCCAAGACATCATCCCACGAATGAAACGATTGCGCTCAGTCATTTGATTGAAAACATCAGCTACTTTACGATCGATGATTCGGAAATCACCAGTATCTTTTGGGATATCGATATCAGACATGTAGTTTAAGAATTTATAGAAATATTTAGCTGTTAAAAGTTTAAACCAAGTTTCACCTTTACGTTGTTTACGTTTCGCATAAACAACTTCATATCCTTCTTCCCATTTTGCAATAAGTTCAGGAATAACTTCAGGTGGATCTTGTAAGTCTGCATCGATAATTACAATAGCGTCACCTTTTGCAGCAGCAATACCAGCTGTAACGGCTATTTGGTGTCCAAAATTACGTGCGAAATTGACGATTTTTGTACGGTGATCATTTGCTGCAATCTCAGATAAGATCTCCATTGTACGGTCTGTGCTACCGTCGTTTACAAAGACAAACTCGTAATTAATATCATTTTGAAGCATAACGGACTTTAAACGGTTATAACATTCCTGTGCTACTTCTTCCTCGAAGTACATAGGAACTACAACCGAAATTAATTTTTGCATGTTGTATCCTCCGTAGTTTTAATAAGTTGTTTAAGTTTAATTAGTAGCCTTTTCAGTTTGGTTGAATGTCCAAATTTTATTAAGGACAAAATTGATAACCATTCCGACACCAATTGCGAAAATCTGTGCAATTAACGCATTAAGGGTAAGTTTATCTACTAATATAAATAAACATAATGTATTAAAAGCAAATACAATTAAATTTACAGTTAGAAATTTAAAGAACATTGACGTGCTTTTATTATTAGGTTTAAACACCCAATTTTTATTCCAATAGTAGCTATTGGCAACACCAATTGAATAGGCAATGGTATTCGCAATAAGGTAGTTCAACCCAAATTTTAATAATATCCAAAAGCTAATAATTGTAATGAGCGTATTAAAGATTCCTACTAAACCAAACTTTAAGAGTTTCTCCATAATAGTATCCTCATCTTTATAAAATATATAAATAAAACAGGAAATGTAGAAAGGTTATTCGTACATAACAAATACTTATTATAGCATATTTTATGCTGAAACGTTATTTATTTTGATTAGAGTGATTTTTTGAGTAATTAGAAAAAATGGGTATTATATACAAAATATAGATAAATATATGATATGCTTTACGTACCACCGACAATTAAAAAGTATAGTGCGAACAAAAATAACATGTGTATTTTTGGTTTTGTGGTAAAAATGAATAGTCCTAAATTTTCATTATGTTTTTGTAATGGAGATAACGTTATTCTTAATACTAATCTTTAAAGGAGTAAATTGTTTTGAAATTATTTTTTAAAGGCATGTCTAATTTTTCTACACGTGCGGTATATGTTATATACGTTTTTTTTACTTTAGCATTACTTATTAATTATTTTTCAGATACTCAAAAGTATAATTATGTAACATTATTAGTGGGTGTTTTATTATTATCTATAGTGGGAAGTTTTATCCTTAGAAAAAGTTCGCTGTATCTAGAAAAATTAAGTGAAAAAAAATGCTTTTTTGTTTTAGTAATCGTTTGTTTTGCATTCAAATTAGCATGGGTGCTTAGGTACCAAATTCAACCATTGGTTGATTATGCTACATTTTATTATACTGCAGAAGCACTAAGTGAAAACTTTGTCATTGATAATAGATACATCGCATTATTTCCACATATTTTTGGATATGCTTCGTTTTTAAGTATTTTCATGAAAATCTTTGGATCTAGTTATATGATACCACCTATTTTAAATGTTATTTTAACTACAATATCAATGGGGTTAATATATGCTATATCTAGAAAAATTGGTGGGGTTAAAACGGCAATAACAGCAAGTGTTTTATGGATAGCGTTACCTTCTCAAACGATTTATAATATGTTTGCAATGTCAGAACCGCTCTATTGTACAGTACTGTTGTTGATTTGGCTTATTATGATAATGACTCATGAAAAAATCGCCAATATAAATATAAAACGATTACTTGTTTATTCCGTTTTAATAGCAGCCTTACTTGCATTTATGAATATGGTGCGACCAATTGCAGCAGTTCCAATTATTGCTCTATTGATATGGTTTTTTATTATAGATACAAAGCATGTAGGGAATAAAAAAATATGGCTAAATAAGATAACGTATGTAGGAGTTATTGTTGTAGGATACCTTATTTTTTCTTCCGCAATAAATCAGTATATAACAGTACGTTTAGGTGAAGAGATAGCGTCAACCCCAGGGTATAACATTTATGTAGGATTTAATGAAGAAAGCTCGGGGAAATGGAATCGACCCGATGCTGAACTATTGTTTCATTATAGTAATAAACCAGGATGGAATGCGAATGATGCTCAACAGAAAATGCTAGAAGAAGCAAAAGAGAGGATAAAAAATGATAATATTGATTTTGTGAAATTATTCTCCAATAAATTCTTTGAGCTTTTAGGTGAGGATAGTGCAGCAGTTTCTTATGCTGATCCTGCATTAGATCATATAGTACGATATACAGTAGCATCTAATATGTTTTATTACTTCTTAATTGTTACTTCATTAGTAGGTGTATTGGTGGCTATTAAAAATAAAAACAAATCGTCTCTATTTATTATTTGCTTATACGCGATAGGATTAACAATGGCACAGTTGTTAGTAGAAGTGGCATCAAGATATCATTATTCAGCCACCATTTCAATGATCATTTTGGCTGCATTTGGTATAAATCATGCTTACAATAAAAAAGAAAATATAGATATACATGAAAAGGCATGAGCTCGGTATTGCACCGGTCTCATGCCTTTTTAGTTCATTTTAATGTGTTTTGATGATTAACTTTTCACTGGTTCAAGTTTAGTTTTGTGCTTTGGAGGTTTTTCTGTTTGGTATAAATCGATAGCATAAATATAGTCCATAACTTTGAATGATTGTAAAGCTAGGAATGATAAAGTATCGATATCTTGTTTGGTATTCAATTAAGAAGTGAACAGTTACATAACCAATTATTAATAGTAAAAATATTGTGTAATGCGTGTTGTTTTGCTTAGTCAATATGAGATAAAGAAGTGCTAGCGTACCAAATAGCATAGCTGTCATATACATATACTTTTCATATTTCATAAGGTCGTTTTGTAAAGTAATCATATTATTATCTGTGTTCCCCAGTGTTAGTAGACTCCATGATGGGGCGGAGTCGTAATCTGCCCACATGAGCGTGAACTTATCACCGAATAAAGATAAAACCTTCTGTGGATCAGCTAGTCGCTCTTGAATCAGTTTCTTTTCAGCTGCTTTTCGTTCTTCACCAATCTCAAAGGACATCATATATTCTGCATCTGCTGTAGAGTAACCACCTTTTGTTTCATGATTAAGTCCTACTGTGAATTTCCAGAGAGGGTCACGGTTGGATAGTGGGTATTGTGTAATTCCGGCAGATATAAATGAATAACTTATAATGTAATGAACAAGGTAAAATACGATGAAAATCCCACAAAGTTTTTTAATAGAAGTGAAAATATCTCGTTTCGATTTCCCTAACATACCGTGTAAAAAGAAATAAATAGTTACTGCAATTAGGATTATGCCACCAAGTGGGCGCATGATGTCTCCTAAAGAAAGAGAGATCCCTATAAAAATCCACATATATTTATGACTTAAGCCTTTTGTAATTAATAAATAAAACCCAAGATAAAATAGGAATGTGGCAAGGTGTTGATTTGTTAGGACTGAGCTTAATACAATACTTGGGATATATAATGCATATATTAATCCCGCCACGCGTCCAGTCCACTCATTAAATATGTGAGAAGTTATTTTGTAAACTAATAATGTTGTTCCTGTGCAATATAACACATTTAAGAACTTTAGAAAGAAAGTCCCCTCACCGAATAAATTAATAATTAAAGCTTGATACATTGTAAATCCAAGCTGATAAACCCAAGAAGTATAATATATACTTTGAGCAAAACTAAAATCTCCTTTAGTTGCTTGTACGGCTCCATTGTACATCATAGCAAAATCTGATTCGATAGGAGTTTGGATATTAAGAAACCAGATGAATCGAATAGAGAAGGCTAAAATGATAAGTGCAATAGTAAATATTAGTTTTGACATATATTTATTGGTAATATAGCCAATGAGTATAAATAGAAGGCCTATTAAAATGATGCTTGGGATTATAATAAGTAAACGAGTGTCGGCCTGTGCTCTAACCACGGATACTGAGTCCCATGTAATAGCTGCAGAAATAATTAGACATAGCACTAATAAGCATTTCACAAAAAATGTATTGAGTTTTAGAAAAAATGTACTTTGCATTATATATAAAAACTCCTTATCAAACCTTATGGTATTTTAAAACGAAATCCCTTTACACGCTAAATAGCAGTGTAAAGGGATGTTTTTTAGGGGATTAAGAATTTTCTTGGGCCCATTTTTCTACATCCCAAGTTTTTGTTATCCAATCTTCATAAAAGTCTGGTTCGTGACATACAAGAAGAATTGTTCCTTTGTATGCTTTCATCGCTTTTTTCAGCTCATCTTTTGCTGTAACATCAAGGTGGTTTGTTGGCTCATCAAAGAGTAGCCAGTTACTTTCTTCGCCCATTAGTTTACATAAACGAACTTTTGCTTGTTCGCCACCGCTTAATTGATTCAGTGGACGAGAGATATGTTCGTTTTTTAAACCGCATTTCGCTAACATTGCACGTACTTGATGTTGGTCTAAGCTAGGGAATGTATTCCAAACATCATCAATTGGTGTTACATTATCAGCTTTTACTTCTTGCTCGAAGTAGGATGGGTTTAAGAAGTCACCAAGACTTGTTTTTCCGCTTAATGGTTTAATTTTACCTAAAATCGTTTTTAATAGTGTTGACTTACCGACACCATTACATCCAACAATTGCAATTTTTTCACCGCGTTCAATTGTCATTGTTAATTTCGGTAATAATGGATGTGTATATCCAATCTCTACATTTTCTCCTTCAAAGACGAATCGACTACTTGCACGACTTTCTTTAAATGAGAATTCAGGTTTAATTGCTGTTTCAGGACGATCGATACGTTCCATACGATCGAGTTGTTTTTGACGACTCTTTGCACGACCTGTCGTTGAGTAACGAGCCTTATTTTTCGCAATAAAATCTTCTTGTTTTTTAATAAACTCTTTTTGTTTTTCGTAAGCATTAATATGCTGATTTTTATTAATTTCCGCTAGTTCTAGGAATTTTTCATATGTCGCTGTATAACGCGTCATTTTTGTAAACTCTAGATGGAAAATAACATCGACACATTTATTCATAAATTCCGTATCATGGGAAATTAATAGGAATGCATGTGGATATTCTTTTAAATAATTTGTTAACCAATGAATATGTTCAACGTCTAAATAGTTGGTAGGTTCATCTAATAGTAATACTTCTGGTTGTTCAAGTAGTAATTTTGCAAGTAATACTTTTGTACGTTGTCCACCACTTAACGCCGCAACATCACGATCTAGGCCAATTGCGTCGATTCCAAGACCACGTGCTGCTTCTTCAATTTTCATATCTAATAAATAGAAGCCACCTGCTTCAAGGGCATCTTGAATTTCTGCCATTTGCTCAAGAAGTTCCTCTAATTCTTCCGGTGTAGCAGTTCCCATTTTTTCTGTAACTTCATTTAAAGCTTTTTCTTTTTCAAATAAAGGTAAAAACGCATCTGCTAATACGTCACGAATCGTGCGACCGGGTGTTAAAATGGTATGTTGGTCTAAGTAACCATAATTTGTACCAGGTGTCCATTCTACACGACCTTCGTCATGGATAAGCTGACCAGTAATTATATTCATAAATGTTGATTTACCAACACCGTTTGCTCCAACTAATCCAACATGTTCTCCTGCGAGTAAGCGCATAGATACATCTTTAAATAATGTACGATCACCAAATGTATGACCTAATTTTTCAACAGTTAATAAGCTCATAATGTCCTCCGTTCATTTCTAAATAGTGTCTTGAATCATGATACTAAATTCTTTGATATAATGCTATCATTTCAAAAATATATAATGTAATTGACCAGCGGGGGATGCGATTATAAAAGAATAATGGGTTATTTTTCAAGAAATAAGCGATGCAAGAGAAATAAAAAAACAAGATGTAACCATTTAATAAAAGTGGTTACATCTTGTTTTTTATTTTAAATATCCACGAACAATACCGCGTAAGCGATTTGCGTGGAATTTACGCTTATCATTAGAAATGTTTTGTGTCATACGGAATGATGCGGCAGCGACAGCACGTAAGAAATAGGGGAATCCATAGTGTAAGCGAATAACCCTACCAAAACCACCAGCATAAGAAATAGCACGTTTTAATGATTGTTCATTAATAATTTCCTCTTTTACAGGATGGTATACGAACAGATCTTTTCTAAATAAACCAGTATAATTTTGTTTCATACCACGTAGTACAAAGTCAGTTTCTTCACCAGCTCCATAAATCGTTCCAGAACCAACACCTAAATCTTCATCAAATGTACCTACATCTCGTACAAATTGTTTTGTGAAGAATAGTGTGAAAGAAGGTCCCATGAATCCATATTTATTATTTAAAATAATATCTGAATTCGGTGCGTGTATTAAAGAACCTGTCCCTTCCACATTTGTAGTGTTTGTTGAGATGAAATGAACATCTTTATTAGAGTTGAAAGTTTCTAATATACTCTCTAAAACATTTGTTTCATAAATACAATCATCATCTGGAAAAGCGATGAAATCACCATCTGCTACTTTTAAGCCTGCATTTCGAGCTCTCGATAGACCTTTAATAGGTGTGTAAATGTAATTAATAGAAAATTTATCTTTATATGCATCAAATAAATCAGAGATTGGCGTATCATTTTGATCTACTACGATAAGTTCAAAGTTTTTGTAAGTTTGTTGTTCAAGTGATTTTAGTAAGTCAAGAATATCATCACGTCTGCCACAAGTAGCCATGATTAAAGAAAATTTCAAGTTTAACAGCTCCTTTTAGAGATTGCGTTTAAGCTTTTTTGAATCGTGCTAATATCTTTTCAAGTAGTGAAAAGAGAATTTCATCCTTTGTTATAAAGAGGATAAGAGCATATGTTAATCCACACGTCATTATTACTAGGATAACTTGTAGTATTTGTCCAGATACGAGCATATCAATAACGAATGCTATCGGGACAAATGTTAGTGAATAAAATAGATATTTAAGTTTTTGTATATCGAATAACGTATAATTCACTTTTAATTTCTTTTTCACATAAATATATTCAAATGTGATTAAGAAACAATTCGCAATTGTTGTTGTGAAAATTGCGGTTGTTGGTGTAAGTACATGGAAGTATATTAGTGCAATATTGGATGCTAAGTTGATAAATCCACAAATGAATAAAAATCGCACTAAAATGCTTTCTTTCTTTTTCACATAAATAATTTGATTCGATAAAATGGACTCAATACCGACTGTAATCATATAGAAGGCGAAAACAATTAATGTATTACCAGCCGCAGCAAATTGTTGTCCACCGTAAATAACAACAGCTCCATGAGCAATGAGCATTAAACCAATTGAGGCAGGGAATAGGGTAATGAAATATACTTTTGAAATTTTGTTTAATAATGATTCGTATTCTATTTCAGATGCGTTCCCTGATAAGTAAGACAGTCTTGGAACGGTTACTTGTACAACACTTAACATAAGTGTATTAATAATCATCATAATTTGAAAAGCCATTACGTAATATGCAACTTCTTCTTTTCCAACATATACCCCTAAAACAAGACGATCTAATTGAGTATATAAAATATTAGCATTTGAAAAAATCAAGACTAATAGTAACGGTTTCAAATGAGGAATAATCGTTAAGTCGGAAAAATCAAATTTCACTTGGCGTTTCACATATATAAAGCTAATAGAGTGGTTTAAAAATGTCGATAATACTAATAAACCAGCATATGTTTTGTAATCGTCGACCCCATGAATGAAAGAGAAAAGAAGTACGACATAGATTAATCGAACGATAACTGTTTTTTTAGTGATGAAGTCATAATTTTCATATGCTTCATTGAACCATTCCACATAAAACATATTAGATATAAAGTTAAAACCGAAAATAAGAAGAACAGGAAATAGACTTTCATGTCCGTATCCAATATAACTAAAGAGCACAAAGCCTGATAAAGCCAAAATACTAGTTGTGAAATTAATTACATAGAGACTTGTAAATAATTTAGAAACTTTCTTTTTATCGTTTTTAATTAAGCTAATTTCACGTAAACCATATTGATATACACCAAATACGGCGAACACGAAGAAGTAATTGAAAAAAGTTTCAGCAAGATTAACGGTTCCGATTGAATTTGCTCCTAACGTTCGATATGCGTAAGGACCAACTAAAATTGGAAGTATAATATTAAACGTGTTGAGCAGTATTTTATAAAAAATATTTGAAGCAATTGATTTCTGCATAATTTCACCTTTCCATTAAAATAATCCAGTTTCATTAAAATACTTGCTATGTCATAGTAAGGTTTTTTTACTAGAGTTAATTCTCTCAATATAATGAAGTGTAAGGTGTTTTCTACACGATTTACAAATCCTTAAATTGTTTTGTTGACCACCCGTATAAGTGTACCCTACATAAACTTTGTAAATCAACTGTTGATGGCATAGAACCCTATTATAAATGGGGTTTTATTCATTAAAAAAGCTAAGGCTGAGCAGGTATGTATAAAATATTACATAATATGTGTGAAAAGGGGTAATGGTTGTATGAAGGTGTGGAATTGCTTATAAAAATGAGCGAATACATGATAGGTATTCGCTCAGAAGATGTTTTAATGGTGACGGTCTATATACTCCAAGGCTTACTTAAAGTTAGAACTTCAGCCATTTCTTTGCTTTTTACACGCCCTTTTTTTCTATTTTCTGCACGCTCAGAACCAGTTGTGTGTAGCCAATGTTCTTCTTCAGTTTCCGGTAGTACTTGTGGAACAGATGAAGGTTTTCCATCTTTTAATGCAACGAATGTAATGAAACATGTTGCAGCTATTCTACGTTCGCCTGCTAATAAATTCTCTGCAATTACTTTTACGAACACTTCCATTGAAGATTTTCCTGTATAACATACGAATGCTTCGTAACAAACAGAATCTGCTTGGTGAATGGGAGTTAAAAAATCAACCGAATCGATAGATGCTGTTACGCAATGTTTACGGCTATGTCTTGCAGCTGCAATTGAAGCGATACTATCAATTTCTGCTAATAATTTTCCTCCGAAAAGTGTTTGATGATTATTTAAATCATTCGGAAAAACACGTGTTGTTTTAATTGCTTTGGATTCTCGCATGAATTTCTTTTCCATATGGTCAGCCCCTATTTTCTGTTTTCAATCAGAATGACATGTATTGTAAGTGGAGTACAAATAAAAATCGATAGATATTTAATGAAGTAAAGTAAAGAATTCCAGAAGAGGGTTAGTAAAACTTCTGTATTTGTATTCATGTAACTGAAAGAAAATTTATTACTATATAAAGTGTAGTGTAAAAGAGGATTCGCTTACATTGCAAGTGAAAAAATCAGGACCCTGTATTTGTCATAGAAATTCCCTATCAGCTGTGTACCTATTCATGATAGAATCGTTTTGTTATGAATGGAAGTAGAGGTGCAATGGACATATGAATCATATACAAACAAATTTTTCGTCTTTTTTCAGTAAAATAATGATTGGTGCGATGCTCGCATTTTTTGTTTATAGTTGTTGGTCAGCGTTTGAAACAAGTAAACAATTTTTTGGCGACAGTACAACAAGTGTAACAATCGTATTGGTCATTTTTGTTATTCTCATGCTGTTAGTGGCATCGATTTTACAGTATCGTTTTACAGATAAACAATTTCTTGTTTTCCTTATAAGTACATCTATAATTGTGAGACTTAGCATGGTTCTATTTGTAGATGTTCCGATAATTGGCGATATGAAAGCTATGTTTGAGTCTGCAAAGCAGATTGCAATCGGTAATAACGTAGAGAACATAGCGCAGTTACCTTTTATTATTTATGAATCAATTATTATTCGTGTATTTGGTGATACAGTATTTGCATTGCAGTTATTCAATATTTTATTTTGCACAGGGACTGCATTTTTCATTTATCGTATTGCAGCAATGATTTTTGGAGAAGAATGCGGCCGTATTGCTTCTGTATTTTACGCTTTATATATTCCGAATATATTTATGAGTTCCTTATTAACATCAGAATCGCTCGCGATATTTTTATTTTATTTGGCTTGCTACATACTTTTATATAAAGGTTTAGATCATCCTTATATGTGGGTACTTTCAGCAATTTTATTTGCATGCAGTAATATGATTTTCCCAATGGGATTATTTCTTCCTATTTTTATTGCTGTATATGTGTTGTTAATTGAATTCTTTCAATCAGCAATGAAGCAAAAAGTACTATTAAAGATGATAGGGATACTTATTCTATTTTATAGTGCCCATTTTGGTGTGAGTTATGGAATTCAAACGATGGGAATGTCACAATATACAATTTCAAATGAGACGTATGTACAATCTGTTTTAATTGGAAAAAGTAAAAATGAGGAAAAAATAACAAAGAACCAAAGCGTAACAGAGCATATTGATCAAAGGCTAAAAGAGATTGAAGAAGAAAGATTTAAACTTTTAAAGCCAGTAATTAATCAATTCTCAGGTGAGGGAATACATTCTATTCTATTTAAATGTGAAAAACTTATATATATAGCGGTAACGTTATTTATGTCTATAGCTTTATTACACTTTCTTATTAAGAAACAACAAAACGAAGGGTATATGTTGTTCGTTTTGTTAATTAGCGGATACGTATTGTTAAGGCTCTTCCAAGTAGATATGGCATATTACAACCTTATGGTGCCAGCTTTGTTTATTTTACAAAGCTTTGGTGTTTATATGAGTTATGTGTATTGTCAAAAAATATTCTTCAGAAAATAAAAAGAATCCAGTTTGGATTCTTTTTTGTATGAATGGAAGATGAGGAATAAGAGTCAGCAGAGATGAAGAACCTCTACTGACATAAGCTTCACCCTATCGATTCAGTTCTAGTTGTAAACTATCAGCTGTTAGAGCCATTTTTGAGGAATCGTCTTGAATTCCTTTCATTACTTGTGAAATGGTTTCTAGCTCATTTTCAATTTTTTTATTCTGTTCTTTCGAGTTAGACATGTCTTTTACAATCTCCTGGAAGTATTGATCTGTTGCAGACATACTATCCGTTCCTTCAGATACGAGGGAGCTAATCTGTTTCACTGAAGAAGAGACACGAATAATTTGTTCATTTGTTTTTTCAACGAGCTTCGTAACGTTGAATATAGATTCTTTCGTTTGCTCCGATAACTTTCGAATCTCTCCAGCTACAACAGAAAAACCTTTGCCAAATTCCCCAGCACGCGCAGATTCAATTGCAGCGTTTAGTGCGAGCAAATTTGTTTGCTCTGCAATTGATTTGACAATATCTATAATCTCGTTAATTTTGTTAGAAATGTCGAGAAGTTCATGAGTATCTGTAATAATCGTTTCCATGTTTGTTTGAATGTATTCCATTCGTTTATTTTGCTGATTTAATTGTTCTTTCCCTTTATTCGCTTTTTCTTCTGATGTTGTAGCTAATGATGTACCTGTTTTGGCAATTTCTACAATAGTTTCAGATTTAGTGGTTAACTGTTGAATAGAAGCGCTCGTTTTTTCAGATACAGATGCTAATTCTGTTGCAATATGTGTAATGGTCATAGTTGTTAGTTCTTTTTCTTTTTCATGCTCTTTTTGTATTCTTTCATATTCAGATTCATAAGCTGCAATAACGAGTTCTTGTTCAAGGGTGAACAATTTGTTTATTACGTTTATAGAATAAGAGAAATCATCAATTGTTGTAATTTTTGTTTGCAAAATCTTCATGATAGAGCGGAATAATTCTTGATAAGCGGCTGTATACCATTTTCTATGTAAACCAATTTGTACATGTCTTTTGGCAATTCTAACGCGTTGTTCAATAAAATCTTCATGCATATCTCCGCTGAATAACTCTTTTATATGTGTTTTTAAAGTTTGCTTTAGTTTTGGAATAGAGCTATAACGTTCAATAATAGTAGTTAAATTAGGCTGCTTTGTAATATTTGCATAGAATTTTTCCGTGATCCAATCAATTTCTTCATAAATAAAGGGCTGTAGTACCTTTACGATTTGTAAATCTTCTTTTGAAATATGCAGCATATCCATTTGAATTTTTAGTTCAGAATTAGTAGGCACGTTAAAAGTGATTTGTTGATCCTTACTTAATTCAAGTATACTGGTGTTTGTTTTATTTGTATGTTTTTTAAAAACCCCAAGCATCGTTCTTCCCCCTGTGTATAAAGCGTTTTCATTTTTTAGTTCTAATATAATTATATATTTTTATATACAATTACTCTATATTAGTGTGTAGAATAGTATATAAATTAAGAGAATTCTATGCAGAATTCTCTTAATGGCCTTTATTAATTTTAGCATGTGTTTTAAAGAAAACTGGGAAATGTACATTATATATTACAGTGACAACACGAATAATGAATGTTACTAATAAACAGACATAGAAGGCTAATACGTGTGCCCCCATTGCATATGTGATTAGGAAACTAATTGCTCCTAAAATAGAAGCGATTGCGTAAATCTCTTTTCGGAATACGTAGGGGATATCTTGAGCACAAATGTCACGCAAAATACCGCCGCCAATACCTGTAATGACTCCCATTGAAACAACTAAAAATGAGGCGTCAACATGATGTGACATTGCCGCATTTGCACCAATAGCTGTAAAAACACCTAAGCCAACAGCATCAGAAAGCATAATGACGACTTGCAGTTTATTGATACGCTCAAAAAACATACAAGTAAATAATGCTGATAATACACTTACGAAAAAGTAAATGGGTTTAACAAATGCGACAGGAGGCAGGTTACCGATCATAATATCACGCAAAATACCGCCGCCGAGCGCTGTAGCTACAGCTAAACAAAGGACACCGAATAAATCTAAATCTTTTTTTAAACCAACTAATGTACCAGAAATAGCAGCGGCGATAATGCCAAGAAACGTAAATATGTCGATTAATAACATTGCTGTAATCCCTTCCTCCTAAAGATGTTCCAGAGAAAAAATATACACTAAAGTTATGTAAATAACAATGCATTTTCTTTACATGTAGAAAAAAAGAAAAAATGAGGAAAGAAAGCGCTTGAAAATGCAAATGTGCTTTTTTCTATAAGGTAAGGTTGGGGAGAAATGTGAGACGTTTAATTAAAAAATATATGTTATAATAAATATTTGAGATAAGAAAAAATATTAACAGTATAGATTGAAATTAGGTAATAGTTATGGAGGTTCTAGATGTTAAGCGAAAATAGTAAAAGTAATAAATTTGAAAATTTCCTATTAATCTTTATTTTGTTGCAACCAATTTTAGATTTGCTCACGGCATTCTGTATAATGGTTTTAAAAATTGATACGACCATTGGAGTTATTACACGCTTATTCGTTATGTTCCTAAGCGGAATATATATTTTAATTCAAACGAAGAAACAAGGAAATATAAAATATATATTGTATATAATTTTAGTAGGAATAGTCTTCACCATCGGATTGGTAAATAATAAACTTACAAAAGATCCTATGGTACTTTCAGAGGAAATTAAATTTATAGCAAAAGCATTATATCCGTTTGTTATGCTTACTTGTTATGTGTTTGTATTTAAGTCTTTAAAAGAAAAAAGCCATTCAAATTCAAAAATGCGTGACTATATTACGTATGCATCGCTAATTATAGGGGTAGTCATGGTAGCTTCGATTACTACTGGAACAGATTATAATAGTTATGAATGGGTAAAGTTAGGATCACGCGGCTGGTTTTATGCAGGTAACGAGCTAGGATCTATTTTAGCCATCATGTGTCCAATTGTTATTTTGTATTCAATTGAAAAAACAAAAAGTATAGGTAAAGCGTACTATTGGATTCCTTCCATTTTAGTTGTTTATTCATTATTTGCAATTGGGACAAAGGTTGGCGTAGGAGCAATCTTTGGATCAATGGCTATCGCAGTTGTTATGTGCTTTATTCAAGCATTTACACAGCGTAAAGATGGAAAGAAACATGCCTATTTATTAAATGGTTTCCTTGCAATAACTGTATTAGTAGGCATATTGGCATATACACCTTTTTCACCATTTATGAAAAATATGGGATTCCATTTCCAATTAATTGAACAAGAACAGAGTGCGAAAAAGGAAGAGAAAAAGAAGGAGGAAGCTAAAGAGCACAAACCTCCTGTGACAGAGCAAGAAAAAGAGAAAGAGAAAGCAAAAGAAAAAGTAGCAGAGAAAAAAGAAGAAACGCAAGCTCTTATTTTTAGTGGGCGTCAATTATTTGAACAGATGTATAAAGATTTCTATAATGAAGCCCCAATGTCTCAAAAATTATTAGGGATGGGTTATGCTGGTAACTATAAAGAACAGCCGAAATTAATTGAACGTGACTTCCACGATTGGTTCTATTCTTTCGGAATCATAGGGTTCGTTTTACTTGTAATTCCATTCTTATACTTCGGTATTAAATTTATTGCATGTATATTTACTAAATTTAAACAAATCTTCACAGTGAAATATGCAATGGTGATTGCAGCGATACTTCTAGGATTAGGTATCTCATTTATGGCTGGTCATATTTTAATTGCACCTGGAGTGAGTTTCTACTTAGTATTAATCATGGCATATTTAATAGTTGACTTGGAAATTGAATGATAGAAAAATAAAAGCTAGCATATGTTAGCTTTTATTTTGTTATAGTAAATAAAAAGAAAAAATGGGGGATGTAAGAAATGAAAGTGTTGCATATGAATGCTGGTGCAGAAGAAGGTGGGGGAAAAACACATATTATTTCACTTTTATCTCAATTTTCAAAGGAAGAAGTGGAATTAATGGTATTTGAAGAAGGTGCGATTGCTAGAGAGGCGAGAAACCTTGGTATTCAAGTGCATGTTTTTACCCAATCATCTCGGTACGACCTATCAATTCTTTCAAAAATAAAAGCATTTATTAATGAAAATCAATTTGACATTGTGCATACACATGGCGCACGAGCAAATTTCTATCTCTCCCTCTTGAAAAAAGGTATAAAAGCGAAATGGATAATGACTGTCCACAGTGATCCAACTTTGGATTTTATGAAGAGGGGATTAAAAGGATGGGTATTTACAAAGTTAAATTTACGTTCTTTCAGGAAGGTAGATTTATTCTTTGCAATTACGGAAAACTTTAAGAGAAACATAATAAAACTAGGTGTACCAGAAGAGAAAATTTGTACGGTTTATAATGGAATTGAGTATGATAGTACTCCAGCAAAACCTTATGATAAGAGTGAATTTGGCATCGATGAAGGAGTATTTACAGCCATTCAAGTAGCGCGTCTTCATCCTGTTAAAGGTCATGATATTTTATTTGAAGCATTACAAAAAATTAAGATTCCAAATATAAAGGTGCTTTTGCTTGGTGATGGTCCTATAGAAGCAGAATTAAAAGAGATGGTGAAACAAAAGGGCTTAGAGGATAAGGTGATGTTTCTAGGTTTTCGTACAGATTCAAAAGAATTATATGCATCTGCACACATTAATTTGTTAACCTCTTATAGCGAAAGCTTCCCTCTTGTTTTATTAGAAGCGGCTAATCAGCGCTTAACATCTATTGCAACAAATGTAGGTGATATGAAAAAGTTAATAGTTGATGATACGTATGGATGGATTGTACCGATTGGTGATGCAGATTCGTTAGCAAACGCGTTAGAAAATGCTTATGAGAAATGGTTGAATGGTGAATTAGAAGCGATGGGAAATCGTTTATATAATCACGCATCTACTCATTTTTCGCTAAAGAATTTGTATGAAGATACTTATAATGCATATAAAAAACTTTTACTGAAATAGAGAGGATAGTTAATCATGGAAGTAAAAACGGTTGATATTCTAGGTGTTCCCTTTTCTACAATGACAATGGATGAAACGATTCAATATTTGAAGGGACAACTAGAATTGGAGCGAACTCATACTTTTCAGGTCGTAACAGCGAATCCTGAAATTGTTATGTGTGCAAAAAAGGATGAGTCATTCCATAAAACATTATTAAATACAGATTTAATTACACCTGATGGTATTGGAGTTGTAAAAGCAAGTGGTATGTTAGGTACACCTGTAAAGGAACGTGTAGCAGGTTTTGATTTAATGTGTAATTTATTTGCCAAGTTATCAGAGGAGAATAAACCTGTATCTGTTTTCTTACTTGGTGCAAAACCGCATGTTGTACAAGCTGCAGCAGATCATTTAACGAAGACGTATTCAGCTGTATCTATTGTGGGTATACAAGATGGGTATTTTAAACAAGAAGAAGAAGAGAATATCGTTTCTCGTATTCAAGAAGCAAAACCAGATTTATTACTTGTCGCACTGGGTTTTCCGAGACAAGAGAACTTTATCCAAACTAATAAGCATCGTTTAGAAACGAAGATGGCTGTTGGAGTGGGCGGAAGTTTAGACGTATGGGCTGGAGAGGTAAAACGTGCACCGAAATGGATTCAAACGATTAACTTAGAGTGGTTTTATAGATTATGTAGTAACCCAACGCGCTGGCGTCGTCAGTTAGTATTAGCGGAATTTTTAAAAGAAGTAATGCGTTCGAAAAAGTAGCGGAATATCGCTACTTTTTTATTTGGCCATTTTTAATAAAGAGAGGTTTTGTTCATCCGCCACTGATTGTTAGTTCTCACTAATCGGACGTTTAATGGCAGTTGGTCTTCAATTTAACCTCTTTGCTTCAGCTGAATTTTGAGGTGGAAGTCTTACAGCCCTCAAATAGTGTGATAAGTATTTTACTTTTGGGGAATGATGAAGGAGAATTTTTTGAACGAAAGTATTTTACTTATACAATTCACACATGTAAAATGATGTGTAAAGACAGCTGTGTAAGGAGGACTTCTTATGGGCAAGGTGAAAGAAATTTCGAAGCGGAAGCTACTTGGTATAGCAGG
This sequence comes from Bacillus sp. BML-BC051, assembly GCF_019656175.1. Taxonomy (NCBI): domain Bacteria; kingdom Bacillati; phylum Bacillota; class Bacilli; order Caryophanales; family Bacillaceae; genus Bacillus; species Bacillus sp. BML-BC051. The sequence goes on along the minus strand of NZ_BPLI01000034.1, from coordinate 59,608 downwards.
GCTTGGGTGGTTATTTGATGCAATGGATGTTGGAATGCTTTCATTTGTAATGGTAGCATTGCAAAAAGATTGGGGATTAAGTACGCAGGAAATGGGCTGGATAGGCAGCATTAATTCAATTGGTATGGCAGTCGGAGCGCTCGTTTTTGGAATACTATCAGATAAAATAGGGCGGAAATCAGTCTTTATTATTACATTATTACTATTTTCTATCGGTAGTGGTTTAACTGCTTTAACGACGACACTTGCGATGTTCCTTGTGTTACGATTTTTAATTGGTATGGGGCTTGGTGGAGAGCTTCCAGTTGCTTCTACATTAGTATCAGAGAGCGTTGAAGCACATGAACGCGGCAAAATAGTTGTGCTATTAGAAAGCTTTTGGGCAGGTGGATGGCTAATTGCAGCTCTTATCTCGTATTTTGTAATTCCGAAATATGGTTGGGAAGTTGCAATGGTATTGAGCGCGGTTCCGGCACTATATGCTTTATATTTAAGATGGAATTTACCAGATTCTCCGAGATTCCAAAAGGTTGAAAAAAGGCCGTCCATTATTGAAAATATAAAGTCAGTTTGGTCTGGGGAATATCGTAAGGCCACAATTATGTTATGGATTCTATGGTTTTGTGTTGTCTTTTCCTATTATGGAATGTTCCTTTGGTTACCTAGTGTAATGGTATTAAAAGGATTTAGTTTAATAAAAAGTTTCCAGTACGTACTTATTATGACGTTAGCTCAATTGCCAGGATATTTCACGGCCGCTTGGTTTATTGAACGACTTGGTCGTAAGTTTGTTTTAGTTACGTATTTAATCGGTACAGCGTGTAGTGCTTATTTGTTTGGTGTGGCGGAGTCATTAACAGTATTAATCATAGCAGGCATGTTACTATCCTTCTTTAATTTAGGTGCTTGGGGTGCATTATATGCTTATACACCGGAACAGTATCCAACGGCTATTCGTGGTACAGGTGCAGGGATGGCAGCGGCATTCGGTCGTATTGGTGGTATTCTTGGGCCGCTATTAGTAGGATATTTAGTTGCTTCACAGGCTTCTTTATCACTAATATTTACGATTTTCTGTGGATCAATTTTAATTGGCGTAGTTGCTGTAATTGTACTTGGGCAAGAAACGAAGCAGCGAGAATTAGTATAGGGTGAGGGGTTTATCTATCACTGATTATTAGCCAGCACCAATTGTGTTTTTGGGGCAGTAAAACTCCGCCTGCATTTCTTCGCATTCAGTGAGTTTTACTACCTACAAATAATGGAATAAAAGGGCAGGGGGAACCGTCGTGGTTTCCTTTTTTCTGTTTTTTTAGATAAATAATGGTATAGTAAGAAAAAGGGAATGTTTCTTATAAAAGCGAATGTATACAACAGGACATATGGACAAAAGAATTAGGTGGTTGAAGAAATGAAAATTTTACTGATCATGGAAGAAGTAGATGAGCGAAGAAGTTTAGCTGAAAAATTCACTGAAAATATAAAGAATGTAGAATGTTTTGAAGCGAATACAGGAACAGAATCATTATTTATCATGAAAAAGCATACACCAGATTTTGTTTTCTTGAATTCAAAATTACTAGATGGAACTGGTTTTGAATATGCGAGTTTATTACGGGAAGTAAATTGTTATACGAAATTGATTTTTATGGGTGAAGATATAGAAGAGTCGATTACGGCATTTCGTTTTCAAGCATTCTATTATTTACTACGCCCATTTCGTGAGGAAGATTTGCAATTCCTTTTATATAGAATGTGTAAAGAGCAAGGCGAGAAAGCAAAGAGTTATTTGCGAAAACTACCGATAGAAGGTCAAGAGGGGATTAGATATATTTTCCCTGAAGATATTGTATATATAAGCAAAAATAAGGAAAACAAAACGGTTTCAATTTATACAACGAATAATCAGTATATTTCAACATATACACTTCAGGAGCTGGAAAATAAGTTAAATACATATGATTTTTTACGCGTACATAAAAGTTATTTAATTAATATGTCATATGTACAAGAACTAAAACCTTATTATAATGGCACATATAATCTGTATTTAGATAAATATGATGAGCAACCGATTCCAGTTAGTCGTAATTACGTGAAACGACTTCGAAATAAAATTGAATTATAGCAGATAATGCGAAATTTTTAACATGATAAACTAAAAATCCTTCATGATAGGGAGGATTCAAATTAAATATTCAGAAAATTTAGTACAATCCCACTAAGCAATAGTATTGGGGGGATTGTATGTGAAAACATTGAAGTCGATTTTACTTTGGGGAGTTATTGCAGCAGTAGGAGCAGGTGCTTTTGGTGTAATAGCTTTATCACAAGGTGAAACTATTAATGCCGTGTGGCTCTTAGTAGCTGCGGTATGTGTATATGCAGTTGCTTATCGCTTTTATAGTAGATTTATAGCGAGAAAGGTATTCGGTTTAGATAATAATCGGCAAACGCCAGCCCATACATTAAACGATGGAAAAGATTATGTTCCGACAAATAAGTGGGTATTATTTGGACATCATTTTGCAGCTATTGCTGGGGCAGGCCCTTTAGTAGGACCGATTTTGGCGGCACAAATGGGGTATTTACCAGGGACAATATGGATTATTGTTGGGGTAGTTGTCGCTGGGGCTGTGCAAGATTTTGTAATTTTATTTGCTTCAATGAGACGGAATGGTAAATCTTTAGGGGAAATGATTAAAGATGAGATTGGTCCTGTTACAGGGCTTATTGCAATGATAGGTATTTTAGGCATTATGATTATTTTATTAGCGGTATTAGCATTAGTAGTAGTAAAGGCACTTGTAGGAAGTCCTTGGGGAATGTTTACGATAGCAGCAACAATTCCTATCGCTATTTTAATGGGAGTGTACATGCGCTACATTAGGCCTGGCCGGGTTGGTGAAGGATCAGTAATCGGAATTATTCTACTTATACTGTCTCTTATTGGAGGACAGTATGTGGCAGAACATCCAACGCTTGCAAGTATGTTCACGTTTAGTGGTGAAACGATTGCTATTATGCTTATTGTATATGGATTTATCGCATCGGCATTACCAGTTTGGATGCTATTAGCACCACGTGATTATTTAAGCACATTTTTAAAAGTCGGAACAATTGTTGGATTAGCAATAGGTATTTTAATTGTAGCACCAGATTTACAAATGCCAGCAGTTTCGAAATTTATCGATGGAACAGGTCCTGTTTTCTCTGGAAACTTATTCCCATTCTTATTTATTACAATTGCTTGTGGTGCGGTGTCTGGATTCCATGCTCTCGTTTCATCAGGCACGACACCAAAAATGATTGAACAAGAGGGACACGCACAGCCGATCGGTTATGGGGCAATGTTAATGGAGTCATTTGTAGCGGCGATGGCGATGATTGCAGCTTGTGTATTAACACCAGGAACTTATTTTGCGATTAATAGTCCCGCAGCACTTATCGGTACGGATGTCTCGCAGGCAGCTCAAGTTATTTCTTCATGGGGATTTGCTATTACACCAAATGAACTAAAAGATCTCGCTGTAAACGTTGGAGAGCAAACGATTTTATCACGTACAGGTGGCGCACCAACGTTAGCGATAGGTATGGCATATATTTTCTCACAAGTAATAGGTGGAACGGCCATGATGGCCTTTTGGTATCATTTTGCGATCCTCTTTGAAGCGCTATTCATTTTAACAACGATTGATGCTGGAACGCGTGTAGGCCGATTTATGATTCAAGATATTTTAGGGCATGTATATAAGCCATTTGGGAAAACGGATTCTACATTAGCGAATGTAATAGCTACAACATTATGTGTATTAGGATGGGGTTATTTCTTATACCAAGGGGTAGTAGATCCGCTTGGTGGAATTAATACATTATGGCCACTCTTCGGTATTGCAAACCAAATGTTAGCAGGTATTGCATTATTACTTGGAACGACCATTTTGTTCAAAATGGGGAAAAAGGCATATGTTTGGGTGACACTTATTCCAACTGTCGGATTGCTTATTGTAACGATGACGGCGGGTTATCAAAAGCTATTTCATGAAAATCCTAAAATAGGATTTCTATCTCATGCAAAGGTGTTTCAAGGAGCATTAGATGAGGGGAAAGTGTTAGCACCAGCTAAAAACGTCGCTCAAATGAAGCAAATTATTTTCAATGATTATATTGATGCAGCGCTTTGCGGGATTTTTATGATAGTTGTAATTGCTGTATTAATTTCTGCAATTCGAATTTGGATTCAAGTATTAAGAAATAAGCCAATGCCGCTAAAAGAGGCACCATATATACCTAGAGACGAAAGTGAGTCGAGGAACTATGCTTAAACGATTACGACAAGTATGGGGACAAAGAAAACACTTTATTAGTTTACTTGTTGGGGTACCAAGCTATGAAACATATGTAGAGCATATGAAAAAGCATCATCCAGAGGAAGAAGTTTTATGCCAAAAACAGTTTTTTGCAGAAGCGCAAGAAGCTAGGTTTAACGCAAAGGGTGGGAAGATATCACGGTGTTGTTAATAAAAAGGGCGAATTCTCGCCCTTTTTATTTTTTGCTGTTTCACGTGGAACAGCAAAAAATAAATAAAAAGCTTTGGGAATTATAGGTATCTCGTATACAATAAAATAAGGAAAGGGATAGATAGAAAAGTAGGGAGATTATTTTATGTTCAGGGATTTATTTGTAAACACAACAATTATTCTTTCCTTTATTTTTGTTGGAGGTCAGATTTTAAGAGATAGGCCGTTAAAAGAAGAGTTTTCTCTTTGGCAGAAATGTGTAGTAGGTATGCTTACTGGAATATTAAGTGTACTATTGATGCATTTTGGTGTACATATTGAGGATATTATGTTGGATCTACGTTATTTGGCTGTTATTTTAGCAATTATAATCGGAGGTCCGATAGCTAGTAGTATAACAGTTACTATTATTTTAATTACCCGATTATTTTTTACCGAGTACTCTTTAGCCTCTGAATTGGCTTGTTATAGTATTGTATTAATAGGTGTTGGAGTTGTTTTTATTTGGCGGATGAAAGCTTCTATATTTACAAGATGGATCTGGTTTAATGTATATAGTTTATCTGTTTTAGTAGTGCCACTTTCTATTTTATTTAAGGATATGTCTATCGTATCATTATATGTAGTTTGTAGTGGTGTTGCAGCATATATCACATTTATAAGCGCAAATTATGTATTGCAATCCAATGAGTTATTTCAAACGATGAAGCAATATGCAACGATAGATGCGCTGACAGGTTTAGGAAACGTAAGACAGTTTGATTTAGAAATGAATCGTCATATTGGGAGTAAGCGTATGAAAAATGATTCACTTTGTTTACTACTTATAGATATTGATCACTTTAATTGTGTAAATGATACGTTTGGGCATCCTGCAGGAGACGAAGTGTTAAAACAAATGGGATGTATTTTAAGAGAAATTTCACCGTTTCCAGACTTTTCCTTTCGGAAGGGTGGAGAGGAGTTCGCACTTTTGATACCAAAGAAGGGATTAGCTTATGGAATGCGTACAGGGGAACAAGTTCGCACAGCTGTTGAAAACCATCCATTTCAATTGTTAAATGGAACAAAAATAAAAATTACAGTTTCAGTAGGTATTTCAGTGTATGAAGAATCACCAGAGCAATTTATTCAAGCTGCTGATGATGCATTATATTACTCCAAAAGAAATGGTAGAAATCAAGTTAGTTCTGCATCTTAAAGATAAGATGACCAGAAGATCTTATAAAAAAACCCACAGAGAGGGAATATATAAACTCTGTGGTTTTTTTTATTTATAGATTAGACAAGTTCTTTTGATGCAACGAATTTACGATATGCACCGTGATGTGTTGGGCCTACGTATTCGTTGATCTTGAATGAATAACGGATAGCAGCTGTAATAAACTCTTTCGCAGTTTTTACTGCTTCTTTCACAGGTTTTCCTTTTGCAAGTTCTGCTGTAATTGCAGCAGAATATGTACAACCTGCGCCGTGTGTATTTGTTGTATCGATTTTTTCTGATTCTAAAAGATCGAATGTTTCTCCATCATATAGGACGTCGATTGCAGTTTCCGTACCAAGCTTGCTACCGCCTTTAATTAGGACGTATTTCGCACCTAAAGCGTGGATTTTTTTCGCCGCTTCTTTCATGTCTTCAAGAGAATTAATCTTTACGCCACTTAGTTGGTAAGCTTCAAATAAGTTTGGTGTTACAACTAATGCCTTTGGAACAAGAACGTCACGTAAGCAATCGTTCGTTTCAGGATGTAATGCTTCATCAGCACCTTTACATACCATAACTGGATCAACTACTACATTTTTGAAATTATGTTTTTCGATTGTTTCTGCAACCATTTCAATAATTTCTACTGATCCCAGCATACCTGTTTTTAAAGCATCTACGCCAACACCTTCAATTGTTGTTTCTAACTGTGGTTTTAATGTAGAAGCCGGGATTGGGAATACGTTATGTGCCCAACCGTTATGTGGATCCATCGTTACGATTGTCGTAAGAGATGTCATTCCGTATACACCAAGTTCTTGGAATGTTTTTAAATCTGCTTGTATACCAGCACCGCCACTTGTGTCAGAACCAGCGATAGTAAGTGCTTTATTTAATGTCATTATGAAAGCCCCCTCAAGTGATATAATGAAAACTATGTTTTCACCATTATATCAATGTTACGAATAAGTACAAAGTGAAAAGTAGATGATTTATTTTAGGAGCTATTGAAAATCTTGTATGTAGGAGACGAATTATGTTTCAAGAGAATCGTACAAATGAATTAGTTATATTAAAAGAGATTGCAGAGACGTTGAACACTTCAAATGATACATATCATGTGCTGCAAGCTGTGTTGGAAAAACTATTGAATGTAACGGGTTTAACGACAGGATGGATATTTCTTGCGGATGAAAATGGTAGATATACAAAATTAATTGATTATCAATTACCAGAGGGATTGAGATTTGAAAATAAACGACCGATGTGTGAGGGGAATTGCTGGTGTTTACACCGATTTGTGGAAGGTAAACTAGAGAAAGCCGTTAATATTATTGAATGTAAGAGAATTAATAATGCGATTGAATATAACTGGGGAGATACAGAAGGGATTGTGCATCATGCGACAGTGCCGCTAAAAGCAGGGGGAGATGAATTTGGCGTATTAAATGTGGCTAGCCCAGGTAAAACGTATTTTTCTGAAGAAGAATTAGTGTTATTACAATCAGTTGCTTTCCAAATTGGAACAGCATTAAAACGTACAAAATTGTATGAGAATGAAAAGAGAAGGGCTCATTATTATGTAAAGTTAGAACGTTTTATTCAAGCTTTAAGGACGATTCATAAATTTAATGCATTGCCTGAGGAGATTGTAAAACAAATAGGGAAGTTATTTCTATGGGAGCAAGTTGTATTTTTTATTAGAGAAGAAAATGAGCTTGCTGTAAGAGCTTCGTATAAGATAGATGAGTTGCAAGAGGATTTGAAGTCAGCGGCACAGGAAGCGCTAAAAAAAGAAGAACCTGTTTTGTTAAAGAGTCAGGTTGGGAATATCGTACATCCTAATCGTGCAGTTATTGCCATTCCCATACATATTCAAAATCATATGTTTGGCGTATTAAGTGTAAGTTCGAATAATGGAGAATTTGATATAAATACGATAGATGTAGTACAGGCGTTAGCAAACCATATATCTTTAATGATAGAGAACTTAAGGTTAAACGAAAAGCGCCGAGAACTTGTACGAATGGAAGAACGTAATCGTTTAGCAAGAGATTTGCATGATTCTGTTTCACAAAAGTTGTTTTCATTAACTTTTATGACGAAAGGCGCCGAAGCTGTCTTAAAGGGGAAAAACGAAAAGGTAGATCAGTCTTTGCATGAGATACGTGAGTTATCGCAAGGTGCCTTAAAAGAAATGAGGACGTTAATTTGGCAACTACGTCCAGCAGGATTAGAGAAAGGACTATTACCAGCTTTAAAACAATATGGCGAAAGTTTGGGATTGAGAATTCGGGAACAAGTTACAGGTGTTCGTGATTTGCCGCGCGTAGTAGAGGAAGCACTATGGCGAATTGGACAAGAGGCTTTAAATAACGTAAGTAAACATGCGAATGTCAGAGAAGCAACGATTTATTTCAAAGTGACGGAGAAGAATGTATCATTAGAAATAGTCGATCAAGGAAACGGCTTTGTAGAAAAGGATATAAAAGAGAAGAAATCACTTGGTATGACTACTATGCGCGAAAGAGTAGAATTAGTTGGTGGAACAATTAAAATTATAAGTGATAAGAAAAGAACAAGTGTAAAAGTAAACGTACCATTATGATGTGAAAATGAGGGAAGTTCGTGAAAATAAAAGTATTGTTAGTTGATGATCATACAGTCGTTTTAAAGGGATTAGCATTTTTCTTAAGTACACAGGAAGATTTAGCGTTAGTTGGAGAAGCAAATAACGGGAAAGAAGCATTAGTGAAAGTAGGGGAGACAAATCCTGATGTGGTGCTAATGGATTTATATATGCCCGAAATGGATGGTGTCGAGGCAACGACGTGCATCAAAAAAGAATATCCAAATGTGAAAGTAATTGTATTAACCAGCTTTTCTGATCAGGCGCATGTTTTACCGGCGTTAAGGGCGGGAGCAAGCGGCTATATTTTAAAAGATGTAGAACCGGATCAGCTTGTTGAAGCTATTCGAAGCGCATATAAAGGTAATATTCAATTACATCCGGATATAGCAAATACTCTTCTCTCTCAAACATTACCCGTGGAAGAAAAGGAAGAAGAATCTTCTATTCAAGTGGATGTGCTAACGGCGAGAGAAAATGAAGTGTTGCAGCTATTAGCGAAAGGAATGAGTAATAAAGAGATCGCATCTGTTTTAGTTATTACAGAAAAAACGGTAAAAGCTCATGTAAGTAGTATTTTGAGTAAGTTGAATTTATCTGATCGCACGCAAGCGGCATTATATGCAGTTAAAAATGGAATTGTATAAGACAAAAGTCGTAAGACCTAGTTCGCCTTTAGAAGGTGGACTTTTTTTATGGAAAAATACGTCTATGTGAGGACGAAATTGTATTGATATAAAGATAAAATATGTTTGTAAGCAACAAAACAACAATTACAAGGGATACCTTTTTTGAAAGCATATAACAACAGAAGAGTGTGTATTAGGAGGAAGAAATAATGGCAACAGTTTTATTTGTAAAAGCAAACAACCGCCCAGCGGAACAAGCAGTTAGTGTAAAATTATACGAGGCATTTTTAGCAAACTATAAAGAAGCAAATCCAAATGATACAGTAGTAGAACTTGATTTATATAAAGAAGAATTACCATATGTAGGCGTAGATATGATTAATGGTACATTCAAAGCAGGTAAAGGATTTGATTTAACTGAAGAGGAAGCAAAAGCAGTAGCAGTTGCTGATAAGTATTTAAATCAATTTTTAGAAGCTGATAAAGTTGTTTTCGGTTTCCCATTATGGAACTTAACAATCCCAGCAGTATTGCACACATATATTGATTATTTAAACCGAGCTGGAAAAACGTTTAAATATACGCCAGAAGGTCCAGTTGGTCTAATTGGAGATAAGAAGATTGCATTATTAAACGCGCGCGGTGGTGTGTATTCTGAAGGTCCAGCAGCTGAAGTAGAAATGGCTGTTAAATATGTAGCAAGCATGATGGGCTTCTTCGGTGCAACAAACATGGAAACAGTAGTTATTGAAGGACATAATCAATTCCCAGATAAAGCAGAAGAGATTATTACAGCGGGTCTTGAAGAAGCAGCTAAAGTAGCAAGCAAATTTTAATTGAAAATAGAATCGTCACTCGAAAAAAGCAGCATTAACGTATAAACGTTAATGCTGCTTTTTTATATTTTAAGTTCGCCAGCCAGTCTTTCCAATTGCATTCGATCTTGTATATAATAGGTTCTTCCGTCTTTTTTTAAGTAATTTTGCTGGCAAAACTGGTTTAATACATATAAGAGGTGACGGTAGCTGACATTTAAATATTCCGAAGCCTCGGTATGCTTTTCTATATAACTGTTATTCTGTTCTGTTAATAGAATAAACGCTGCTAATCGATTTTCGAACGGATAACTATTGTTTTTGGCGTAACTTTCTGTTCGGGTAATTGTTTTTTCGCCGATAAATTTGCATAGTTTCTGTAGAAAGATAGCATCTTGCAATAAAAGATGCTGACAATCTTTAAGAGGGAGCGCCAAGCAAATACAATCTTCAATCACTTCCACCGTTTTCGTAACGGATTCTACGCCGATTAACCCTAATTCCCCAATGAACGAAGGTGCTTGAATAAAGTTAATTAAGGAAATCCTCCCATTTTTGTGACTCATATATATTTTCGCTTTCCCGGAAATTAAGTAATAAAGATAAGGAACATCAACGCCTTCATTACATATCCTTTCTTTCTTTTGAAAGGAATGTAGTTCAGCATATGGTAAGACATCAAAAGAAAAAAGAGTATGGAAGTTGTAAGTTTGCACGTAATGAGAGATTTCTTCGCTATTTTTGCTGACTTTCATATTTTCACCTCCTGTTTAGTATGAGATATCTCCTATTATTTTTACAAGAAAGAATGATACGATTTATGTAAATTTATTTTTGTAGAAAAGAGAGTGTGAGGGGTTTATGAAAAAATATAAAACACTGCTATTTGATGTAGATGATACATTGTTAGATTTTCAGAAGGCGGAGAAAATGGCATTACGTATGCTGTTTGAAGAGAACGGTATCCCTCTAACTAGTGAGGTGCAAGGGCGGTATAAAAAAATTAATAAAAGTCTTTGGGATGCTTTTGAAGAAGGTAAAATAAACCGTGATGAAGTCGTAAATACACGGTTTTCAATTTTGTTTAAAGAATACGGGGAAGAAGTAGATGGGATATTATTCGAAAATAATTATCGTAGCTACTTAGAAGAAGGAGACCAACTTATGCAAGGTGCGTTTGAATTTATAAATCGAATTCACAGTGAGTATGATTTATATATAGTGACAAACGGTATTTCTAAGACGCAAGATAAACGTTTACGTAATGCAGGATTACACGCCTTGTTTCAAGATATTTTTGTTTCAGAAGATACAGGATTCCAAAAGCCGATGAAAGAGTATTTTGATTATGTTTTCGAACGAATTCCTAATTTTGCTCCTGAAGAAGGGCTCATTATTGGAGATTCGTTAAGTGCTGATATGAAAGGTGGATATGTAGCCGGAATTGATACTTGTTGGTTTAATCCAGAAAAGAAATTAAATGATAGCGGGATTGTGCCGACATATGAAGTGGGAAATTTTGAAGATTTATACGCACTATTGAAGCAACGTGTGTAATAAAAATAGGCAGTGGAAGTTTTGTCCCTACTGCCTATTTTTATTAGCTTGTAGCTTCGTTATTTTTAGGAAGTGGAAATGCATTACCAATCGCTGCCGCTCCAAGCATCGGTAATAGTAAATTGAGCGGGAAAAACATGAGTAATAGTAATGTTATTGCAATTGGTTTTCTTAATGCATAGCTTGAAATTGCTGTTGTGACGATGGCTACCGAAGCAATTGGATCTATAGGGATAATGGACGCTATAGCATATCCGATACTAGATCCAGCAAATATAATTGGGAAAATGTGTCCACCGCGCCAACCTGTATTTAAACAAACGGCAGTAATACATAATTTTAAAACTCCTGAAAGAAGTAATACCCAGAAGGATAAGTGGGTCCATTCCACGACTAAATCTTTTAATTGGTGTTCTCCTGAAAATAACGTGTACGGGAGGAAAGTTCCTGTAATTCCTAATAAAATACCACCGATAATACCAAGTGATAGTTTGTATTCTTTTAAGGGATGGATTAATTTCTCTAATGTGAACTCTAATTTGAAATAAAAGAATCCAACTATAGCACCAATACTGGCAAGTGGGAGAAAGGCAATCCATTCATTAAGAGAAAGAGAACCTTTTCCGAAATCAACGATAAAGGATCCGCGATTATCGAATTTACTAAGTAATAAATAAATGGAAAAACCAGCGAAAGTAGTAGCTAAATATACAATTGCTTTTTTTCCTTTAGAAAATTCGTTAATTTGGTCACCCTCATTTTCATTTGGAGCTAAATAACCGAATAGCGGCGCGTTAAAAATTACACTTAAAGTAGCGCCAATTCCAATCTCTGTTAGTTCATTCATTCCTTTTAAGGCGAATGTAAAGCGATCCCCTACCCATGTACAAAGTCCACCGATAATTCCAACAAGTGCTGCTTCGGGACCTAAGCTAGCACCAAATATTAAAACGATAATTGCAGTTAAAGTAGCTTTATGTACAAAACGGTATTCAATTCTACCTGTTTTTTTATATTCACCCATTACTTCCGGCATAAGACGTGGATATGTGCCGAAGTATTTTTGTGTTAAACCAACGAGAATACCACCGATAGTTGTTACACAAATAGTGTAATACGGGGGAGAAGAGAAGATTGTAGGTAAGTATCCCCAAATAAAGTGAATGCCGATATTTATTGTAACTAAAAATAGCCAGACTGTTGCTCCTACTATAGAGCCTAAAAGAATGCCGTATAGGACGAGTATATAGTGCATGTCCTTTGTGTTTGTCATGTTATACCTCCGTTATGTAAGTGTTAATGTCGAAAGAATTAAATATGCTCCTGTGAAATGAATATGTATAGTATCTTTTTGAGGGGTTGGTTTATTCAATATATTGAGGTATCGTGAGAATTTGAAATCTATACGGTTAAACCACTTATTTAATTTTATATAGTAATCGTGGGTTTTAAAAGGTCTTTTTCAAATGGATATGGAATATATTTCTTTTGTTATGCATGTCAAATTCTTTGTGGTTAATTTAGAACATTCAGAAAAACTGATTGACATTAGGAAATTATTGCTATAAAATCAACGGTAATTGCATAGTCTTATCAAGAAAAGGTGGAGGGACAGGCCCGATGAAACCTTGGCAACAGCCGTATAACGGAATTGTGCCAAATCCTGCAGGTAATAATCCTGAAAGATAAGAAAGAGCCTTTAGAGCGTGTTTTCAAACTGCTCCTTTCTTGTTTTCAGGAAAGGAGCAGTTTTTTTTATTTTGTATAAGAAGAAAGGAGAATGAGAGATGGGAGAATCATGGGGAAAAGGAACAATTTGTGTGCAAGGTGGCTATACGCCAAAGAATGGTGAACCGCGTGTTTTACCGCTTTATCAAAGTACAACGTATAAATACGATACTTCGGATGATTTAGCGGCCTTATTTAACTTAGAGGCAGAAGGATATATATACACGCGTATTGGAAATCCTACTTTAGCTGCATTTGAGCAAAAGCTAGCGGATTTAGAGGGTGGTGTAGGAGCTGTTGCAACGGCTTCTGGCCAGGCTGCTATTATGCTTGCTGTTTTAAATATTTGTAGTAGTGGAGACCACTTGCTTTGTTCTTCCACAGTTTATGGCGGGACGTTTAATTTATTTGGAGTGAGTTTGCGTAAGCTTGGTATTGATGTTACGTTCTTTAATCCGAATTTAACTGCTGATGAAATTGTGGCCCTTGCTAATGATAAGACGAAACTTGTTTATGCAGAATCGTTAGGAAATCCAGCAATGAACGTTTTAAATTTCAAAGAGTTTTCAGATGCAGCGAAAGAGTTAGAAGTACCTTTTATCGTGGATAATACATTAGCAACTCCTTATTTATGCCAAGCATTCGAGCACGGGGCAAATATTATCGTTCATTCTACGACGAAATATATCGATGGTCATGCAAGCTCTTTAGGCGGCATTGTCATTGATGGAGGGAACTTCGATTGGACAAATGGGAAATATCCTGAACTTGTTGAACCGGATCCAAGTTATCACGGCGTAAGTTACGTTCAAAATTTTGGTGCAGCAGCTTATATTGTGAAGGCGCGTGTTCAATTATTAAGAGACTACGGAAACTGTATGAGCCCATTCAATGCGTATATTAGCAATATCGGCTTAGAAACGTTGCATTTACGAATGGAGCGTCATAGTGAAAATGCCCTAGCAGTTGCTAAGTGGCTTGCTAACCATGAACGTATTGAATGGGTGAATTATCCGGGATTAGATAGCAATGAAAATTACTCGTTAGCACAAAAGTATTTGAAAAAAGGTGCTAGTGGTGTTTTAACATTCGGTATTAAGGGAGGACTAGAAGCAGCGAAAGAATTTATCGCAAATGTAAAACTAGCAACTCTCGTAACGCATGTAGCTGATGCACGAACTTGCGTTATACATCCTGCTAGCACAACGCATAGACAATTAAGTGCAGAAGATCAGCGTTTAGCTGGCGTTACATCAGATTTAATTCGTTTATCAGTTGGTATAGAAGATGTTTCTGATATTATTGCAGATTTAGAAGCAGCGCTAGTCGGAGGCAAAGAACATGCCGATCATAATTCATAAAGATTTACCGGCTCGCAAAGTGTTGCAGAAAGAAAATATTTTTGTAATGACGAAGGAGCGAGCAGAAACACAAGATATCCGGGCATTGAAAATTGCTATATTAAATTTAATGCCTACAAAGCAAGAAACAGAGGCGCAATTACTTCGTTTAATTGGCAACACACCGTTGCAATTAGATGTTCATTTACTTCACATGGAATCACATTTGTCCCGTAATGTAGCACAGGACCATTTAACGAGTTTCTATAAAACATTCCGTGATATTGAGAATGAGAAATTTGATGGACTTATTATTACAGGAGCACCAGTTGAAACTCTTTCTTTTGAAGAGGTAGATTATTGGGAAGAGCTTAAACATATTATGGAGTATTCAAAAAAGAATGTAACATCTACGCTTCATATTTGCTGGGGGGCACAGGCTGGTTTATATCATCATTATGGCGTTCCAAAGTATCCGCTTAAGGAAAAAATGTTCGGTGTATTTGAACATGAAGTCCGTGAGCAACATGTGAAATTGTTACAAGGGTTTGATGAATTGTTTTTTGCCCCGCATTCTCGTCATACAGAAGTAAGAGAGAGTGATATTAGAGAGGTGAAAGAATTAACATTATTAGCAAACTCTGAGGAAGCGGGTGTTCACCTTGTTATTGGGCAAGAAGGAAGGCAAGTGTTTGCGCTCGGGCATAGTGAATATAGTTGTGATACGTTAAAAGAAGAATACGAACGAGACCGCGACAAAGGGTTAAATATTGATGTGCCGAAAAATTATTTTAAGCATAATAGCCCAAATGAGAAACCGCTTGTAAGGTGGAGAAGTCATGGGAATCTATTATTCTCTAATTGGCTGAATTATTACGTGTATCAAGAAACCCCTTATGTATTATAAAAAAAGATTGTGTAACACGTGGCAACGTTTTCTTTGTAAAGATTAACTTATATTTTTCCGAATGTTCAAAAAACATTGTTTTTCAGATTTTTTACTCATATAATTTCATCTAAACACAATTTTTGAGGGGTGGACAGTATTATGAAGGAAATTCAAGTTGGCTTATTAGGTCTTGGGACAGTTGGTAGCGGTGTAGTTCGTATTATTACAGATCATCAAGAGCGACTCATACACCAAGTAGGTTGTCCTGTGAAAGTAACGAAAGTACTAGTACAAAATATTGAAAAAGAGAGAGAAGTAGAGGTACCTTCTACTCTATTAACACAAGATGCAAATGAAATTTTAGATAATCCAAATATTGACGTTGTCATCGAAGTGATGGGTGGCATTGATGATGCAAAAGCATATATTTTGCAAGCTTTACAAAGTGGGAAGCATGTTGTAACTGCCAATAAAGATTTAATGGCGTTACATGGGGCGGAACTCTTGGCAGTAGCAAAAGATAATAAAGCAGACCTGTTTTATGAAGCAAGTGTAGCCGGAGGGATCCCGATTTTACGAAGTATCGTAGAAGGACTTTCTTCAGATCTTATTACGAAAGTAATGGGAATTGTAAATGGAACGACAAATTTTATTTTGACGAAAATGTCAGATGAAGGGAGAGCATATAACGACGTGTTAAAAGAAGCCCAACAACTTGGATTTGCAGAAGCAGATCCAACATCAGATGTGGAAGGTTTAGATGCAGCAAGAAAAATGACGATTTTGGCTACCCTTGGTTTCTCTACAAATGTAGAGCTTGGAGATGTGAAAGTAAAAGGAATTACTTCTATTACAGAAGAAGATATTGAATACAGTAAGAGTTTAGGCTACACGATTAAATTAATTGGTCTTGCGAAGCGAGATGGTGAAAAATTAGAAGTTACAGTTGAACCAACGTTACTTCCAAATACACATCCCCTTGCGGCCGTACAAAACGAATATAACGCTGTATATGTGTACGGTGAAGCGGTTGGAGAAACGATGTTTTATGGGCCAGGTGCAGGAAGTTTACCAACAGCGACAGCTGTCGTTTCAGATTTAGTAGCTGTCATGCAAAATATTCGATTAGGTGTAAACGGAAATAGTGCGGTATCCCCGCAGTATAAAAAGGTATTAAAAGAGCCAGACGAAATTGTTGTGAAGAAATTTTTAAGACTTCATGTAAAAGATGAAATTGGTGTATTTGCAAAAATTACTTCATTGTTCTCTGAGCGTGGTGTTAGCTTTGAAAAGATTATTCAAATGCCACTTGAAGAGAAAGGAAAAGCTGAAATTGTAATTGTAACGCATCGTGCATCTCTTGCTGATTATGATTATATTCTACATACGTTGCAAGGGTATGAAGAAATAGATTGTTTGAAAGCAAATTACCGAATTGAAGGAGATGCAAAGTAGCATCTCCTCTAATAAAAAACCTATTAAGCGGCCTGCTTAATAGGTTTTTTTCTATTTAAAATCTGCGTACCAACTTGAATAAATGCTTGGATAATCCAGCCTGTTGTAAAAGATAAGATGATTGTTCCAAAATAGATAGGTCCATTTAATAGGAAGCTTAATGTTAAAAATAAAAACGCTAACGAAATTTCTGTTCTTCTAAATGTCCACTTCTTTTTCTCAGCAACCGTTAAAACGAAAGCTTCCTGAGGTGCTGCGCAAAGGTTGGTAGAGACGTAAAGACCAATCCCAGCTCCAATGAATAGATTTCCACAAATAAGTGTTATATATTTTGGAAGAGAACGGATAGCGTCCATAATAGTTGTAATGGAACCAATCCAATCAACAAAAAGAGAAATAAGAACCATCGTTACAATTGTACCGATCGTAATTTGTTTTTTATTCCAAAAGAGTACAATAAGAGTAAAAGCAAAATTAATCATGAAAATCCAAAAACCGATACTTATCCCGAAATTTTGATATAGTGCAATAAAGAAGGAATCATAAGGGCTAAGTCCAAAGGAAGTAATTGTTGTCATCATATTAATACCGATGGCGAGAGTGAGTAGACCGCCAATGAAAAATATATATTCTAATTTGAATCGAAGCATAGTTGTATATCCTTTCAAAATGTATTTGCTAGGAAAGGATATATTGTGGAAAGCTTACCAGGTCAAGGGAGAATTTTTGCAGAGAAGGGGAAAATGAGATGACGAATATAAGAAAGATTGCTGAACTTGCTGGGGTATCTGTTTCAACTGTTTCACGTGTACTGAATAATCATCCATATGTGAATGAACAGAAACGAAAAGAAATTTTAGCAATTATAGAAGAGTTAAATTATACGCAAAATGTGAATGCAATTCATTTAGTGAAAGGAAAAACGAATGTCATTGGCGTGTTATTACCGCACGTAAATGATCAATATTATAGTGCTATTATCGAGGGAATATCAAAGGAAACAGCAAAGAATAATTATAATATGATGCTTTGTCAGACGAATTATAGTGAGGAAAGAGAACTAGAAATTTTGAATATGTTAAAAATGAAAAAGCTTGATGGGGTTATTATATGCTCCCGAGCAAATAGTAAGGAAAAGCTTGAAGAATATACGAAATTTGGTCCAATTGTTATGTGTGAAGAAATAGACTCGAATTCCATTTCGAGTGTGCATATTGATTACTATAAAGTCTTTTCGCGCGGGATGAAGAGCTTAATAGATGCCGGACATACAAATATTGGATATTGCATTGGGAGAAGTAATAGCATTAATAGTCAGAGAAGAAAACAAGCATATGAGGATTCGCTTCAACAGATTGCTGTAACACCGATAGAGGCCTGGAAGTTTAAAGGCTGTTTTACAGTGGAAGATGGGCGTAATGTGATTAGGGAATGGGCCCATATGTCAGTAAAACCAACAGCGTTTCTTGTATCTTGCAACCATATTGCAGCTGGAATGGTAACGGAAGCGAAAAAACAAGGCATTCGTATTCCAGAAGATATTACGATTATCGGTTGTGATGATCAAGATGTGGCAGATATTTTAGGCATTACGACGATTTCATATTGTAGTAAAAATGTTGGCGCAACGGCATTTGAATTATTATATGAAAAGATTAATGATGAGAAAATAGATGTAAAGCACGTAGAGTTATTGTCAGAATTAGTACATAGGGAAACAACATAATAGATAAGGTGTGAAAATCGCTTTTCAAAATTGCGTTTGGTATAATTATGGACAATCTATGAGGGCTAAAAGGGGTTTTGATATGAGATCAAAAGTAGTAAAAGTAATTCTACTCATTACAATTGCATCTTTCTGTTTATTTGCATATGGCTTTGTTTCAGGTGTAAATGATGTGTTAAATCCGAAAGCTTCAAATTTAATTAAAAAGACTGATGTAGTGGCAAAAGAGAAAAAGAAAACGGGAACGTTACAAATCGTTAGTCTAGGTGATTCATTAACACGCGGTGTTGGTGATAAAGAAGGAATTGGCTATATTGGACGGATGAAAGAAGATTTACAAAAAGATTATAAGCAAAAGGTTGCTTTAACTAACTTAGCTGTTAGTGGTGCAAAAATGCCTGACTTATTAAAA
Source organism: Bacillus sp. BML-BC051 (assembly GCF_019656175.1). NCBI lineage: Bacteria > Bacillati > Bacillota > Bacilli > Caryophanales > Bacillaceae > Bacillus > Bacillus sp. BML-BC051. Next base: position 40,703 of record NZ_BPLI01000034.1, on the reverse strand, counting down.
CAAATGGAGAGTAGTGGCGCTCAATATTCAATTAAGCAAGCAGATGTAATCGTTTTAACGATAGGAGGAAATGATTTATTTCCAGGTTGGGAATCGCTCGGAAAAATAGATTTGGAAACATACCGTCCTGATACAGAAACATTCCAGAATGAAGCGAAGAAAATTATAGAGGGAATTCGTAAGTTAAATACAGATAGCCCTATTTTTTGGCTTGGTTTATACAATCCTTTTGAAGATGTGGAAGATTTAAAAGGGTCTTCAAATATTGTTGTAGACTGGAATGCATCTTTAGAAAAATTAGCGCTAAATGATAAAAATGTTTATATTACACCGACATTTGATTTATTCCAAAACCGCGGGAAAGATTTATTATACTCCGATCATTTCCATCCGAATGAAGTAGGGTATACATATATGGCAGACCGAGTAGTTCAAAATGTTGCGAGTAAATTAAAACTAGAACAAGGAGGGGTAAAATGACGACGATACTTTCTGTACGAGACGTGAAGAAGGTAATTGGAAAGAAGACTATTGTAGAGAATATTTCCTTCGATGTAAAACAAGGAGAAGTGTTTGGCTTCCTAGGACCGAATGGCGCCGGAAAAACAACTACCATTCGAATGTTAGTTGGGTTGATTAAAGAAACAGAAGGTACAATTTCTATCGGTGGTTATTCTATTAAGGAAAATTTCAGAGAAGCGATGCGTCAAATTGGGAGTATCGTTGAAAACCCAGAACTGTATACATATTTAACGGGATGGGAAAATTTAAAACAATTTGCCCGTATGCTAGGTGATATATCAGATGAACGTATTATTGAAATTGCTCAAATGGTTCATTTAGATGAAAGAATTCACGATAAAGTAAAAACGTACTCACTTGGTATGAAACAGCGCCTTGGCATTGCGCAAGCGCTTCTTGGAAATCCAAAATTGCTCATTTTAGATGAGCCAACAAATGGTTTAGACCCAGCTGGAATTAGAGAACTTAGGGAATTTATACATAAGCTTGTGAAAGAAGAAAATATGAGTGTGTTTATTTCAAGTCACTTGCTAAGCGAAGTACAAATGATATGCGATCGGGTTGCGATTATTCATAAAGGAAAAATGATAACAGTTGCCAAGGTTGAAGAGTTAATTAAAACAGCAAGTGATCGTGTAGAATGGATTGTTACACCAATTTCTAAGGCGAAAGATATGCTAGAAGATGCTGAGGAAGTAAGAGAAGTAAGTATAGAAGGTCATCGATTATTATGCCGCATGGATATCACATCTATAAGTAATTGGAATAAATATTTTGTAGAAAACGGGATAGATGTGCATAGTGTTAAAGAGCTTGTATTTACGCTAGAAGATTTATTTATTGAACTCACAAGGGGTGAGCAGCATGCGTGAATTTGCGAATCTAGTTTTAAATGAATCGGAGAAAATTTATCGTAAGAAACGTATTTTTGTTGTCATGCTTATTTTAGCAATTTTAATCCCGCTTTTTGTGTATGCGCAGTATCGTGAAGTAGAAACGACACAAAAAAGGCTAGGTACAACGGATTGGAAAGTTTCGCTGCAACAACAAATTGTTGATTCTCAAAACCGCTTGAACAATTCTAGACTACCAGAAGAATGGCGGGATTGGCTGAAGGTAAGAGTGGAGCAGCAACAATACTATTTAGATCATGATATTAACCCGATGGCACCGGGCGCACCGACTTTTGTAAGGGCGTTTATTGAGCAAGGAATTACATTGTTTATTCCGCTTCTTGTCATGATTGTTGCTATTGATATTGTTTCAGGAGAACGAAGTGATGGAACGATGAAGATGCTACTTACGCGGCCGATTCGGCGCTGGAAAATACTCCTTAGTAAGTACATGACGATGTTATTTTTCATTTCACTCATACTGCTACTTGTCGGTCTGTTTGCTTACGTATTATCTGGGCTTGTATTTGGGTACTCAGGATGGAATTTGCCTGTTTTAACTGGTTTTGTTATTGATAAGGAAACGTTAAATACGAATTTTGTACATCTTATTCCGCAGTGGCAATATATCTTGATGGCATATGGATTAGCTTGGTTTGTTGCTATCGTTGTCGGAACTATATCATTTATGGTTTCTGTTTTAATTCGAAATACACCAGCTGGTATGGGAGTTATGTTAGCTGCATTAATTGCAGGTGGTATTTTAAGTTCATTCGCAACATCGTGGGAAGGTGCGAAATATATTTTTAGTGTGAATTTATCATTAACAGATTATCTATCAGGAAAATTACCTGCATTACAAGGGTTATCGATGGGGTTTTCTTTAATGAATTTAACTGTTTGGGCAGTTGTGTCCCTTATTATTTCGTTTGTAGTATTTACAAAGCAGGATATGGTGAATTAATTGGACGGGAAGTGAAAGTATGAAAAATGCTTTGAAAAATGATTGGGGTTCCTTATTGGCACCAGAATTTGAGAAAGAATATTATCACAAGCTGGCTGATTTTTTGAAAGAAGAGTACAGCACACATGTTGTGTATCCAAAGCTAGAAAATATTTTTAGCGCTCTAGAGTATACAAGTTATGAAAATACAAAGGTCGTTATTTTAGGGCAAGATCCATACCACGGACCGGATCAAGCACATGGTTTAAGCTTTTCGGTACAACCTGGTATTAAAACACCACCGTCATTGCTAAATATGTATAAAGAACTTCGAGATGAATATGGCTATGAAATCCCGAATAACGGTTATTTAGTAAAGTGGGCAGAGCAAGGGGTTTTATTATTAAATACTGTATTAACGGTTCGTCAAGGTGAGGCGAATTCTCATAAAGGGAAAGGATGGGAGCATTTCACAGATCGCGTAATTGAGCTATTAAATGAGCGTGAAAAGCCAGTTATTTTTATATTGTGGGGACGTCATGCACAGGCGAAGAAAAAGTTAATTACGAATACGAAGCACCATATTATCGAATCTGTACATCCAAGCCCACTATCAGCAAGACGTGGTTTCTTTGGGAGTAAACCATATTCTAAAGTGAATACGATTTTAGCTAATATGGGCGAAAGAGAAATTGATTGGGAAATACCAAATTTATAACGTAGAAAAGGTAGTTAACAGTCGTTAACTACCTTTTTATTATTATTGTTGTTCGTTCTTTAATTTTGCATCTAGTACAAACGTACCGAATGGGATAACTGATGAAACGAATGCTCCAAGTGCCCATAAAATTGATTTACGGTGTACGATTGTTACTTGAATTACCGCAAAGATGAATAGAATAAATAAAACACCATGAGCCATGCCTGTAATTTTAACGGCTGTAGCAAATCCTGCAAAATATTTTAATGGCATTGCTACAAATAATAGTAGTAGGAAAGAAATCCCCTCAACAAGTCCAATTGCTCTTAATCGTCCGATTGGTGTAGATAACATGAAGTAGCCTCCTTTAACGTATGCTTGTATATAGTAAATTTGTATTCTTTTTCAAAATAAAATAGTCTATTTTGTTTCATTATATACAAAAAGAAAGTTTACACTACGAGAATAGTGCAAAGTTCAAAATATAGTCACAAAAGCGTGTTAATTTAAATAAAAACCTATTTGAAGTGTTTGACTTCAAATAGGTTTTGTGAATGAAAATATTAAACAAGTACTTCGTTTTTTAATACAAATTTCTCTACGACTTTTGCAACGCCATCGTTCATGTTTGTATCTGTTATGTAGTTTGCAATTTCTTTAATATCATCAGGTGCATTGCCCATTGCAACACCAAGCCCAGCGAATTCAATCATCGCTTGGTCGTTATAGCTATCGCCCATTGCGATCACTTCTTCGCGCTTAATGCCAAGTTTTTGAATTAGTTGGTTTAAGCTCGTTCCTTTTGTAACACCAGCTTCAGTAAATTCTAAGAAGAATGGTTTAGAACGCATAACGCTTAATTGGCCTTCTAGTTGTTTTTGTAGTTTTGATTCTACCGTTTGTAAATGTTCTGGATTTTCTACCATCAATACTTTTACAACTGGTTGTTGTACAGATTCTTTCAGGTTATTTACTTCTACGATTGGCATACTCGTAATTTGACCTTCAATTTCTGTATAAGAGTTGTTTTTTTCAGTGATAATATCGTCTCCAATGTATGTGTGAATCCATACATTTTCTTCTTTACTAATATCATATAGACTGTGAACGATTTCAGGGGATAACGTACTACTGAATAACTCTTCATCTGTTTTACAGTTAATAATTTTTGCGCCATTAAAGGAAAGAATGAAGCTACCGTACTCTTCTAAATGTAATTCTTTTGCAATTGCACGCATTGCGAATGTTGGACGCCCAGAAGCAAGTACAACTTTTACACCTTGTTCTTGTGCAGTCATTAGAGCCTCTTTCGTACGAGGTGAAATGGTATGGTCGTCACGTAATAAAGTATCATCTAAATCTAAAACAATCATTTTATAAGTCATATTGAAAATTCCTCTCTTTGTTGAAATAGAAATAAAGTTGTATGAAGATATTGGGGAATATATAGTAAGACATCGAACTTCTTTATCCCACATTAACGTGCAGTAAGACCCCCACCTCAAAATTCAGCGAAAGCAAAGAAGTTAGGTGGGGGATCAACTGCCCGTAAAAGTCCGATTGGTGAAGGCTAATAATCAGTGGGGGATGAACAAAACCCCCACTGATTAAAGTTTCACTTTATGTGAAGTTAGGAAAAGCTCTATATTGTTAGTATAAATTACCATAAGCATGTTGCCTATTATAATTTATACCGCTAACGCCTGATTAGCTTTCACTTTATCATTATCGTAACAACTCTAAAGATAGAGTGCAATAATGGAAGTTTTCCAATTTACGATGGTTGTTTTTCTGTTGAACGTGAAAATAGTATTTCAAGCAAAATTGCCATTACAGATCCAAGAACGAGACCGTTACTTAAAAATGATGCTAGAAATGGTGGGAGCGTAGAAAATGCCCCTGCTGGAACAAACATAACCCCGACTCCTGTAAAGATTGAAAGACCTGCTACTTTAAATAATTGTTCTTTATTCTGCACCGTTTCGTATTCGCGAAAAGCAAGACCAATCATGCTTGCAAATACAGGGTAAATGGCAGCATATCCAACTGCGACAGGTATCGCTGCAAAGAATGAAGTAATCTTTGGGAATATACTAACGAGAATAATAAAGCTTGATCCTAACATAAATGGGAGACGTTTATAAATATTAGTCGTTGCAATAAAGCCTGCTGATCCAGAAATAGCGACAGGTCCAATAGCTGAAAAAAGACCTCCTAGCAATTGGTTGATTCCTGTTATAATACCGGCTTGTTTGAAACAATCTGATGTAGCATGCTCTTCATATTTAGAAACAACCTTTTGTACAACGCGAATGCTTGCTAACATATTTGTTAGAAGTAATAGTGTAACGAAAACGACCGTAATGGCCATGTTCCACTCAATACGAGGCATTCCGAAAACAAATAGAGACGGAAAACGGATTATATCTGTCACAGGCGTTACTGGATTAGATAATCCGAAGCATGCGAATAATATCCAGCCGCAGACGATACTGAAAAGAACAGAATATTGCCCAATAATAGGTAGCTTCATGATGAAAAAGGATAGTAAAATAACAATGAGTGAAAGAATAAATACGTCAGCTTGTACTTCTGTATGTTGCCCATCAAGGACGAACATTCCCTTTAAGAAGGATCCGCTAAGTTGCGCGACAAGAAGAAATAAATATGTTCCAATGACTGTCGGTGTAAAATAGCGAACTAGTTTATCGATGAGTCCAAAAACGCTAAGAATAATACAAATGATTCCGCTTAATAGGAAGGCGTACTGAAGGACCTTAAGTGTTTCATTGCTGGATCCAAATAATACGACACCTAAACTTGCATAAAGGGAGAAAATCCCCCACCAAAGCCCTGCAGGACCTTCTTGAATAGGAAGTTTATGCCCAAATATAGCTTGCAGTAGGCCAGCGAAACCAAGAACAAATAATGTTCTTTGTACGAATGCAATAGCTTCAACGCCATCGAGACCATAACTAGTTGCGACGCTAATTGGTACGATAAGGCTCCCAGCTAAAATAAATAGCGCCCATTGTAAGGCGGAAAGAAATGTTTTCATTATATCAACCTCTTTCATAGATTCCGTATCTAGTATATATGTATTTCATTTCCACTGGCAAAGATTTGTAGATAGAGAAAAGAGTTGAAACATGATATGAATGCACGTAAGCAGCTATGGATAGCAGTTATATGTATGACTTTTGTTGTAATTCTCGGAACATTAGGATTTATGACGATTGAAGAGATTAGTTTGTTTCAAGCATTTTGGATGACGATGATTACTGTATTAACTGTTGGATACGGAGATGCCGTTCCTGAAACACAGGCAGGGAAAGTTTTTGCGCTTCTTATCATACCTGTTGGCGTTGGTATTGTTACGTATGCAATTGGTGTAGTGGCAGCTATGATTATTGAAGGGAATTTATTTCATGCAGTACGGAGGAAGAAGATGGATAAACAAATAGCACAGTTACAAAATCATATTATTGTATGTGGTTGTGGTAGAGTAGGGCTTCAAGTTGTACATGAATTGCAAGAAAAGAAAATTCCATTTGTCGTTGTCGATAAAGATGAAAGCATATTAGAGAAGGAAAAACTTTTGTACGTACACGGAGATGCAACGGAAGACCAAGTGTTACATCATGCTGGAATTTCGAAGGCAGCTGGTTTAGTTGCCATCGTAGCAAATGATGCTGAAAATGTATTTATTACATTAACGGCAAGAGGATTAAACGATGCAATTAAAATTGTGGCAAGAGCAGAAAAACCAGAAACTGAAGACAAACTAAAGAGGGCTGGGGCAAATAAGGTGATTAATCCATCTAGCATGGCAGGAATTCATATTGCAAAAGGTATTGCGAATCCGCTAACAGTTCATTATATTGATACAGTACTGTATGGCGTGGAGCAGTCATTTGTAATTGAAGAGATTGCAGTCGGCGAGGGTTCTATTTTAGCTAATAAATCGTTACTAGAGAGTGATGTGAGAAATCAATTTGATGTAACAATTTTAGCGATTTTGAGAAATGGGAATGTTATACATAATCCAACGGGGCAGGAAAAACTACAAGAACATGATATGATAATAGTGTTTGGTTCAGTAGAGAAGCTGGGACAATTTGAGAAAGAACTACAAAGTAAGAGGTGACAAGGAATGCAAATATCGAGCGATAAGATTTTAAATAAAATGGTGAATGAAATTGCAAAGGCAAAAAGCAGTGAAGGGCAACAATCAAAAGAGCATGTATTAGTTGTGCGTGCTTTATGCGATTTACTATTAGATGAGCAGGTTGAATCTTCTACTTATAGAGAGCCGCAAATTCAATCACAAGTAATTGGATCACAGCCTATAACAACCGTTCAACCGGTTATGCCAGTTTCTGGAGAGCCTGTGTATATAAAAGAAGAAGGTGCAAATGGTAATTCATTATTTGATTTTTAAGGATTAAATCGTTTGGATTATATGTGAAAATTGCTTATGATAAAAATAAAAAGGGGAATTAAGATGAAAATTTTCTTTTTACTAGGTTGTATTGCGGCAGGGCTATCTGTTGCTTTAGGGGCTTTTGGAGCACACGGTTTAGAAAATAAAGTTTCTGCAAAAATGTTAGAAGTTTGGAAAACAGGTGTTACATATCAAATGTTTCATGCAGGTGGACTATTCGTAGTTGCTTTATTGATGGATAAAATTCAATCATCACTTTTAACTACTGCTGGCTGGCTTATGGTAGCTGGAATTATTATGTTTTCAGGCAGTTTGTATGCATTAAGTACGACAGGTATTAAGTTCTTTGGCCCAATTACACCCCTTGGTGGCGTAGCGTTTATTGTGGCATGGATCTTAGTCGGAACTGCAGTTGTAAAAGGCTTATAAAAAAACAAAAGCTGGCATATGCCAGCTTTTTTTTATGGTCTTGGAGCATAAGTTGCTTGTTGACTAGGTAAATACATAATTTCTTCTGGGAATTCTACATAATCTAAGTAAATCATTAGTAGTAAAAAACGTTTCCCCGATTGCGGTTCACTAATAACGATGTGATCACGTCCAGCTGCCTCAATAATACCTGTATAAGATTGTGTACCGAGTGAACTACCACGCTCATAAGTCATTACTACGGTTGCTTGCTTGCCTTTGTTCAAGCGAAGAATATTTTCAATATACGACTGTTCTAATGGTAACATGCCTTGAGAGACGGCATATTGAGCTTGCGCAGCTTGTTGTTGCATCGCTTGCTGTTGTTGCTGTTGCTGTGGGGTCATTTGTTGCTGTTGTGCATAAGTTCCAGATGGTTGATAAAAACCTGTTCCATAATACGGGTTTTGTTGCTGTGCCATTCAAAAATCCCTCCTCGTTTTCATTCCTTAATATACGCTAGGGCAATCCCCGGCAGATGGTTGGAAGAAGCAGTGCTTTTTAAAACGTCCAGAGTTTTGTTGGTCATACCAAGTTGGTGGGCAAGGACCTTCAGGTCTAAAAAACCATAAGGCGAAATTTGCAGGCCAAAAACGTTGTCCTTGAATCGTTCGCCTTGCTAATGCGATATCTTGCTCTCTTGCGCGTTGATAAAAATACCCTTTTTGCGTTGCCTCAAAACCGCCAGGATTTTGATAAACCATTTGACGTAAATTCCTTATTTTTTTAAAATCTAAACAATTTCCGCGGACACGATTTACCCCAACGTTTCCGACCATCAACATCCCCTGTTGTCCTTCTCCTTCGGCTTCAGCACGCATCAGTCTAGCTAATAACTTTACATCTCCTTCGTTATAAGCAATAACGCCCATTATGTGTCACCTCTCTTTTTGGAATACCTTGTGGAAAGAGGTTTATCTCTAGATGAAGTGTGTAACAATTACTAGTTCATACGTATGAGAAAAAGGAATCAGATATGACAACCAAACGAAGTTTTACATTGAGAATGGAAAATAAAAAAAGCTAGCGTGAGCTAGCTTTTCATCATTAAAAAACTTTAGACCATAAATTTGAGAAGAAATCACCAATAGAGCGCGTTGTTAACACAAACCAATTTGCTTTTTCAACTTCTTCTGTCGTTTTTGCGGTAACTTTCATATTTTTACTACCGTCTAAGAAACCATATTTATCAGTTGATTCTAAAGTAATCGATCCTACATTGGCATCTTTCTTAACAGGAGCAACTAAATGTCCATCTTCAGCGAGGGATTTATCTACTTCATTCCCAATTTTATAAGGGTCTTTACTACCTTTTTTCGCAATTACTGTTATTTCTTTTTCCGGTGTAACAGTGACTTGGTCTTCTTTCCCTTTTACTACAGAGATTGTGTTGTGTTTATCCACTTTTAGTTTTTGTTTTTCGAAATTATTAAATCCGTATTCAATTAATTCACGAGATTCAGTGAAACGCTCGTCCATTGATTTTGTTTTTATAATTACTGAAATGAGGCGTAAGTCACCACGTTTTGCTGTAATAGTGAATCCGTATCCAGCGGTATCAGAACTACCAGTTTTTAAACCATCTGCTCCTTCATAAGAGAAAGCGGCACCTGGCAACATCCAGTTCCAGTTTTCCATACGAATTGGTTTCGGATGATTATCTGGGAAGTTTCTAAATCTTTGTTTTGTATCCTCTAGCATTTCTGGATACTTTGTAATCATTGCTTTTGAAAGCATACCCATATCGCGAGCTGACATGGAATTTTCTCCATTCGGATCAGTTCCCTCAGGGTGTTTTCCTTTTAAGTCAGCGTTATTTAACCCAGTAGCGTTTACAAATTTATATTTCTTTAACCCTAGTTTTTTTGCATGTTCATTTGCAAGATTTAAGAAATTTTTCTCACTTCCTGCAAGAAGTTCTGCTAAGGCAATACTAGATCCGTTTGCAGAGAAGATAACGATAGAATGATATAGTTCTCTTACAGTGTATTGACGTCCTTTTTCAAATGGAACGTTAGAGAATTCATTATTACGTGAAACTTCATAAGCGTAATCAGAAATGTTTACCTTTGTATCCCAAGTGATTTTTCCTTCTTTAATTGCTTCTAACACGGCATAAACAACAATTAATTTTGACATACTAGCGATAGCTAGTAATTCATCTGGATTTTGTTCATGCAGTATTTTTCCTGTATCTGCATCAAATAAAAGTGCAGCAGCTGCCTCAATGTGTATTTTTTCTTCCGCATGGGATGTTGTTACTCCTAAGGAAGAAATTGACAATAAAAACAATAGTAAAATAGACAAGATTTTCTTCATATAGATTATCACCTTCGCATCGTTATTAGCATGTAGCTCGTACCATTTTAGCATAAATTTGGATATAGAAAGGTTACAATTTTGTAAGGAATTTGAAAGGGATTTGTCGATTTTTGTTCAAATTTGCGGAGAAAAGAAGTTTTTTGAAGAGAAATATAGAAGGTAATAAAAAAAGGAACGAATTTCGTTCCTTTTTCACGATTTACCCCGCTATTTGCCGGGCAGTAAGATCCCCACCTCAAAATTAAGCGAAAGCAAGGAGGTTAGGTGGGCGATCAACGGCCCGTAAAAGCCCGGTTGGTGAAGGCTAATAATCAGTGGGGATGAACAAAATCCCCACTGATTAAAGTTTCACTTTATATGTGTAAAAATTTCTCTACCTTTTCGTTTGGTAAAATGTTTCCAACGAAAAATGTTCCGAATTCACCATAACGAGCACTTACTTCATCGAAGCGCATTTCATATATAAGTTTTTTAAATTGAAGAACATCGTCAGCGAATAATGTTACGCCCCACTCAAAATCGTCGAATCCAACAGATCCTGAAATAACTTGGCGTACTTTACCTGCGTACTGGCGACCGATTTTACTATGACTGTACATCATTTTTTTACGTTCTTCCATAGGAAGCATGTACCAGTTGTCCTCACCTTGGCGACGCTTGTCCATTGGGTAGAAGCAAATGTGATTTGCTTTTGGTAGTTCGGGATATAAGCGAGCTAAGATTTGTGGGTTTTGATATGGATCTTCATCAGCTGGAAGGTAGTTGCTTAGTTCAACAACAGATACGTAAGAGTATGCAGGGACCATATATTCAGCTAATGTTGTTTTATTCAATTCTGTCTCAATTTCGTTTAACTCTTCCATTGTTGGACGTAAAATCATAAGCATAATATCAGCTTTTTGGCCAACAACTGTATACATTGCATGACTGCCTTTTTTCGCACTAGCTACTTCGTTCCATTTTTCAACGACATTTAAAAATTCAGACACAGCTTGTCCGCGTTCGTCGCTAGATAATGTTTTCCATGCAGCCCAATCAATAGAACGTAAATCATGTAAACAATACCAGCCATCTAACGTTGTTGTTGCTTCACTCATTCTATTCACCTCAGTTAATGATAGTTTTACACGTTAACTATAGCATATATAGTTTTAAAATCATCTATATAAAGCTTTGGCGCATAAAATTGTCACATTTAATTTTATTTGAAAATAGGAGGAGATAAGGCTTAAAGGGGCGTTATTTCTAGGCTGAATTTTATGAAAATATAATCATTTTCATTTTATCTATTTTTTGGGAGCTATAAGTTTAAAATAGAGAGGAAAAGCAGTATTCTTAAAGATAGAGTTTTTTTAACATAAGTAGGAGGGTTTATTCGTGAGCAACTTATTTACAACAGTAAAAGAAAAAGTTCAAGGAAAAGGCATTTCTATCGTACTTCCTGAAGGAACTGATGAAAGAATTTTAGGCGCTGCAGAGCGTTTAGCAAAAGAAGAGTTAGTACAACCAATCTTAGTTGGTAATAAAGAAGAAATTAGCGCAAAGGCTGCTAGCATGAATTTAACATTAGCGGGCGTTGATATTTATGACCCAGCTACATACGAAGAAATGGATGCAATGGTAGCATCTTTCGTTGAACGCCGTAAAGGTAAAGCAACTGAAGAAGACGCTCGAAAAATCCTTAAAGACGAAAACTACTTCGGTACAATGCTTGTATACATGGGTAAAGCACACGGCTTAGTAAGTGGTGCAGCTCACTCTACAGCTGATACAGTTCGTCCAGCACTTCAAATCATTAAAACAAAACCAGGCGTTACAAAAACTTCTGGCGTATTCATCATGGTACGTGAAGAAGAAAAATATGTATTCGCTGATTGTGCAATTAACATTGCACCAAACAGCCAAGATTTAGCTGAAATTGGTATCGAGAGTGCGAAAACTGCTGAACTATTCGGTATTGATCCACGCGTTGCTATGTTAAGCTTCTCTACAAAAGGTTCTGCGAAATCTCCAGAAACAGAAAAGGTTGTAGAAGCAACTCGCATTGCAAAAGAAATGGCTCCAGAATTAACTTTAGATGGAGAATTCCAATTCGATGCTGCATTCGTACCATCTGTAGCTGAGAAAAAAGCTCCAGGTTCTACAATTAAAGGTGATGCTAACGTATTCGTATTCCCAAGCTTAGAAGCTGGTAATATTGGCTACAAAATCGCTCAACGTTTAGGTAACTTCGAAGCAGTAGGACCAATCTTACAAGGTTTAAACATGCCTGTAAATGATCTATCTCGTGGATGTAACGAAGAAGAAGTGTACAAGTTAGCTTTAATTACAGCTGCTCAAGCACTTTAATTCTATAATGAATTGAAATAAAGACCGTCGCTATTATAGCGACGGTCTTTATTTTTCTAAGCCAAGTGCTTTATTGTTACGATCAATAATACGTTGTAAATTCGTCTCATATAAAGGTACTTCATCTATTGTTAATTGAGATGGTGTTAACTTTGGAGCGAATTGCTGCAATGTTTTTAAAAGGCGCATCATTAAATCTTGTACTGTAATGGTTTCACCAAGTAATTCTGAAAGTGAAGCCATCGTGCTCGGTACAATTTCAGGATACGTAAAGCGTGTTTCTTCTCCTTGAATGGCTAGGTTGTAGAAATCACGAACGAGTGCGGCACGTTCAGAGCCACTTCCTGTAGCGCATAGATAAATTTGGACAGCGACACCGCCGCGAATACGGCGCTGCGAAATGCCAGCGAATTTTTGATCGCGAATACTTAAATCGTAGCTACCAGGACAGTAAGAACCAACAATTTCTTTTGCTTCGATTGTAACATCGTAATCCTTTAACATTTCCTGAATTAAATGCCACATTGTATCGTATCCAAGGTCAATATCGATACCTTTTTCCGTCTCTTGGAATAAAAGCGATACGTTTAAAACACCTTCATCCAGCACGACTGCAAGTCCACCGGAATTACGAACGATAACATTGAAGTTGTTTTCCTTTAAAAAGGAAATACCTTCTTCTAAGTGTGGTAGGCGTGAATCTTGAATGCCAAGAACAATTGTATTGTGATGAACCCAAGAACGCATTGTTGCAGCTGATTGACCATTTCCAATGCTTGTGCACAGTGTGTCATCCATTGCGAATGACTGCAATGCATGGAATGTTGGTCCCAAACTAGACTGATCTACAATACGCCACTCTGGCTGAGATAAAATGGAACGGGAATTGCTCATATAACTAACCCCTTATCTTTAAAATGACAATCTCTATTATAGCAAAAAATGAAGAAGGGGGGTTCTCGCATATAAAGGGAAAGTTTAAAGATGAAAGACTAAAAAAGGATGCATTACATGCATCCTTTCTATTCTGCAATTTTTTCTAAATTACCGTTTCGATCCATTCGGAAAGATGTTTGAGAACGTTCTTCGTCATCCATGACTGCCAACTTACGAGCTCGGTTCATAATATTCATAAGTGTTTCGTAATCTTCTTGTACAGTATGAGATTGTTTTTCTAATTTTTCTAGTTTCTTTTCTAGTTCTTCATTTCGAAGGATTTGTGATTTGATTTCTTGTTTCAATCTCGTATTCTCGTTTTCAAGGGCTGTCACTTTTATATTGGAAGATCCGACTGTTTGTAAAAAATAAATAACATCTTGCATTGTCATAGAGCCCTTTGCAGCAGGAACCGTAGATTCTTGATATGGAATAGCTTCTTTATATTGTACAATTGCTTCCTCTTGTACAAATTCTTCATAATCAGTTATCGCCTCTGAAGCTGGTGGTGTATAAAGTAAACGTTTTTTCGCTTGTTCACCGCTTGCAGCACGCATTTTATCTTTACGATGTTTTTTTGCTAGTTGAAGAGCTTGTTCATAACTATAGCGAACAACAGCATTCCAACGGAAACCACAGGCAGCCGATGTACGATTTAATTGATCACCCACTTCTTCAAATGCATTTAATTGAGTACTTCCTTCTCGAACGTGACGAAGTACAGTTTCAGCAAGTAATAAATCATCCTCATCCGTCCAAGCATCTTGTCTTACTTTCATAGATTCAACTCCCTTTCTTTTTATGAACTTCCTATTTTTATAATGGGCAAAAAAATGAGCTTTTATACAAAGCTTTTAAAAATATGGTAGATTTCGATGAAAGGTATAAATTTTGCCAAGAATGACGGAAACTTCTGTAGGAGAACATATAAATATGTAGCATTATATGAGGAAAGAGCTTTATAGGGAAACTTGCAACGAGCTTCAAAGAGCGGTAAAATACCATTTAGTGTTTATTTTTAAATGTACTTGTGAAAAGTTTAAAATAGAGGAAGTGTTATATAATGGGAAACGAATTTCGTGTGTGTGATGATTGTCAGGCAACGAACGTTAAAACGTTGATTCCGAAGCTAAAAAAAGTAGATTCATGTGCAACGATTGAAGTTGCATGTCAGTCTTACTGTGGTCCTGGTCGTAAAAAATCATTCGCATTTGTAAATAATCGTCCAGTTGCGGCGCCAACAGAAGACGAATTAATTGTAAAAATTGAAGCAAAGTTAAAGAAGTAAGAACAAGAAGAGTGAACAGATTACTCTTCTTTTTTTATGCCCAAAAGAGGAAGCGTTTATTCTGTGGAAGCTTAATTGATGATAATAATAGTTAATGACAGATAGGCATTATCTATTTATTAAAGTCTCAACCTATATGAATTTGTATTTCAAAATAATGGTTGACAGTCTTTTGAAGCGATAGGTAGAATAGAAGTTGTCTGATTCTGAGAATCATTATCAGGAAAAGGACGATTCATTTAATTTTTTTATTACTATTTGAGAATAAATTTCATTTCAATAAATTAAATATATGTTGTTGGTTAGGATGGTTGAGGGATGGAAGCGAGCGCAAGGAGTATAGAACAGCAAGATGTGAATGTTAAAGAGATTAAGAGCAGGCCGCTCATTGCTTCTATTATTTTAGTAGCAGGTACAATTTTGTTAGCTTTAAGCATGGCATTGTCTATTTCGTTTGGTGCTGCAGATATTAGTTTAAAGACTGTATGGCAAGCTGTATTTCAGTTTGACGGTTCTATTACGCATCATAACGTAATTCAAGAACTTCGCATGCCTAGAGCAATAGGGGGCGTAGTAGCAGGTGCCTTTTTAGCGGTATCAGGTGCAATTATGCAAGGTATGACGCGAAATCCACTTGCTTCTCCATCGTTAATGGGGATTACAGATGGGGCTGTATTTGGAATTGCGATTATGTATGCATTCTTCCCTAATTCACCTTATTTAATGTTCGTTATCGCATCTTTTATTGGTGCTGCGTTTGGAGCGAGCATTGTATATGGAATTGGATCTTCTTCACCAGGTGGATTAACACCTGTGAAATTAGCTTTAGCAGGTGCAGCAATTAGTGCTTTATTAGGGGCCATTTCATCTGGAATTGCGCTATATTTCAACCTTGCCCAAGAGGTGAGTATGTGGAATGCAGGCGGAGTTGCTGGCGTGAAATGGGAAAGTATTAATATGTTAGTACCGATTGGTCTAGTTTGTCTCTTTATTGCAATTATGATGTCGAGGTATATTACAATTTTAAGCTTCGGTGAAGAAATTGCGATAGGACTTGGTCAAAATACGACGCTAATTAAATTTATCGGAACAGTACTTGTTCTTGTGTTAACAGGTTCTGCAGTTTCTATGGCAGGATCAGTTGGGTTTGTTGGCCTTGTAATCCCGCATATGACTCGTTTCCTTGTAGGCTCAGATTATAGATGGGTTATTCCATGTTCTGCGGTCTTAGGTGGACTATTAATTGAATGTGCAGATATGTTATCTCGCGTTATTAATCCGCCGTTTGAAACGCCAATTGGAGCAATTACGGCACTAATTGGAGTTCCATTCTTCCTCTACTTAGCACGTAACGAAGGGAGAGGGAAAATGTGAGGACAAGTGTCTTAACAAAAAAGAACGTTTCTATTTTAACAATTTTAGTAGGATTAATCGTTACTGTATTTTTAGTGAGTTTAAATACAGGGACATTTAAAATACCACCAATGGATGTATTAAGATCATTGGTTGGGCTTGGGGCTGAAGATCAGTCTGTTATTTTATTTGAATTCCGTATGCCACGTATGGTTATTGCTATATTAGTCGGATCTGCTTTAGCAATGTCAGGTGCAATTTTGCAAGGGTTATCACGAAATCCACTTGCTGATCCAGGTATTATCGGTATTAACGCTGGAGCGGGATTAACAGTTGTTATATTCGTTTACTTTTTCTTCGGGAAAGTTGGGACTGGTACATTTTTATCTGTATTTATCCTTCCATTCTTCGCGTTAGTTGGTGCGATATTAGCAGCAGTTATTATTTATTTACTAGCATGGAAAGACGGCGTTTCATCAACGAGATTAATACTTGTTGGTATCGCTGTTGCAGCCGGGTTTGGTGCTGTTAGTTTAATTTTTTCTATGAAGATGACATCTAACGATTTCCGTTTTGCTACGATTTGGTTAGCAGGAAGTTTGTGGGGCACAGATTGGAAGTTCGTGCTAAGTGTACTTCCGTGGATGGTTATTTTCTTGCCACTTGCAATTAGTAAGGCGCACATATTAAATGTAATGAACCTAGGCGACTCCACAGCTGTTGGCCTTGGTGTAAATGTAGAAAAAGAAAGACGTAAATTATTATTTATTGCAGTTTGTTTAGCTGGTGCATCTGTTGCTGTTGCCGGAGGAATTGGTTTTATCGGTTTAATGGCTCCGCATTTAGCGAGGCGCCTTGTTGGTGGTAAACATCAAATTATGCTTCCTACCGCTGCACTAATAGGGACGTTTTTACTTTTATTCGCAGACGTAATTTCAAGAAGCGTGTTAACAACTTCAGAAATACCGGTCGGTCTTGTTATTTCTGTAATTGGTGCACCGTATTTTATATACTTACTTATGAGGACAAAATAAAGGGAGGCTTTTTGTATGGCAACTTTAGCAGTTGATGCGGTATCTGTTGGCTATAATGAAGGGTTAATTATTGATGGATTAACAGTTGAAATTCCGGAAGGGAAAATTACAACAATTATTGGACCAAATGGTTGTGGAAAGTCCACATTATTAAAAACGGCTTCTCGTATTTTAAAGGCGAAAAAAGGTACTGTTTATCTTGACGGAAAAGCAATTGAGAAACAACCAACGAAAGAAATCGCAAAGAAAATGGCGATTTTACCACAAACTGCAGAAGTGCCAACAGGTCTTACTGTGTTTGAACTCGTTTCATACGGACGTTTTCCTCATCAAAAAGGATTTGGAACATTGAAAGAAGAGGATTATCGCTACATTCATTGGGCACTTGAAGTGACGGGAATGACAGAATTCGCAAATCGTCCAGCAGAGGCGTTATCAGGTGGACAACGTCAACGCGTATGGATTGCGATGGCTCTTGCACAAGGAACAGAATTACTTGTATTAGATGAACCGACAACGTACTTAGATATGGCACATCAATTAGAAGTATTAAACTTATTGAAAAAGTTAAATGAAGAAGAGGGTAGAACGATTGTTATGGTTATCCATGACTTAAACCATGCTTCTCGTTTCTCAGATCATATGATTGCATTAAAAGCAGGTAAGTTAATGAAGCAAGGAACGCCAGATGAAGTGATGACGAGTGAAACACTTCGCAGTGTATTTGAGATTGAAGCTCAAATCGTTCCGTGTCCAGTAAACTGTAAACCAATTTGTTTAACATATGATTTAGCGATGATTAGTAATCAATTGCGTAAAAAAGCATAAGTAGATCCCCCTCGTAAAGAGGGGGGCTTCTAATGGACGTTGAGCTTCTTATTAGTAAATAGGAAGTTGAACACCCGTTAGAACGGGGCATAAGCAACAATTAATCAATATATATTTATTAATTGTTAATCTTGTTTCTTATAGTTCACTGTAACTTATAAGAGAAATACAGCTAGAAGGAGTGGGAACATGAAGAATTTTAAAATGGCGTTATTAGCAATGGTACTAGTCGTTACTTCTGTACTATTTGCAGCTTGTTCTAACAAAGAAGAGAAGAAAGCAGATGCGAAGGATGCGAAGACTGAAGAGCGCACTGTACAACATGCAAAAGGGGAAATTAAAATTCCTGCAAATCCAAAGAAAATTGCTGACCTTAGTGGTTCAACAGAAGAATTGTTAATTTTTGGTATGAAACCAATTATTACTGCTAATACATCTCAAGAAAAAATTGATGCACATATTGAAAAGAAATTAAAAGACGTGAAACCAGTTGGTTCTG
This sequence comes from Bacillus sp. BML-BC051, assembly GCF_019656175.1. Lineage (NCBI taxonomy): Bacteria > Bacillati > Bacillota > Bacilli > Caryophanales > Bacillaceae > Bacillus > Bacillus sp. BML-BC051. Next base: position 22,124 of record NZ_BPLI01000034.1, on the reverse strand, counting down.
CTTGGGGCGATAAAATTAACATCGAAGCAGTAGCTGCTGCAAAACCAGACTTAATTCTTGTAAACAATCGTCAAGAAAAGATCTATGATCAATTATCTAAAATTGCACCAACAGTTATGTTAAAAACTCCATTAGACCAATGGCGTCCAAAATTCGAAGAAGTAGGTCAAATCTTCGGTAAAGAGAAAGAAACAAAAGAATGGTTCAAACAGTATGAAGAAAAAGCAAGCAAATTACATGACAAAATCGTTGCGAAAACTGGCGATGCAACATTCATGAAAATGGCTGCATATCCAAATGCTTTCCGTATATACGGTGACTACGGTTACGGTAGCGTAATCTTTAATGACTTGAAATTACCAGCAGTTAAAGGTACACCAACGGATAAACCATTAGTACAAGTACAAAAAGAAGCTTTAATCGATTACAACCCAGATTACTTATTCGTATTTACAACTGGTGACGGTTCTCAGCGTCTAAAAGAATTCCAAGAAGAATCAATTTGGAAAAACATGAACGCTGTTAAAAATAACCACGTATTTACAATTAAAAACGAAGACTTAAACAAAGGTTACTTCCCTCTAGGTAAAGAAATGATCTTAGATGAAGTTGCTGAATTCGTTTTAGGTAAATAATGTATAAAGAAAAAATCACTTTTACTTCGGTAAAAGTGATTTTTTCTTTATACAAGGGCAATTAATATAGTCTTTCATTTCTTTCTGTTTCCTATTTCGTTTATAATATATAGTAAGAATGCAGTAAAGAAAGGGGGATGTCGGAAGGTGGTATATTTAAACGACAAACTCAGCGAAACAAAAGTGTTTAAAGACCCGGTACATAAATATGTGCACGTGCGCGATCGTGTTATTTGGGATTTAATCGGAACGAAAGAATTTCAACGCTTGCGCCGTATTAAGCAGCTTGGAACGACATTTTTTACATTTCACGGTGCAGAGCATAGTCGCTTTACTCATTCGTTAGGTGTATATGAAATTATTCGTCGTATGATTGATGATGTGTTTGATGGCAGACCGAACTGGAATGCTGAAGATAGATTGTTATGTTTATGTGCGTCCTTACTTCATGATGTCGGTCACGGCCCATTTTCTCATTCGTTTGAAAAGGTATTTTCATTAGATCATGAGAAATTTACGCAAAAAATTATCGTTGGAGACACGGAAATTAACCGTGTATTAAGCCGCGTGGATAAAGACTTTCCGCAAAAGGTGGCCGATGTAATCGCAAAAACATCTACTAATAAATTAGCGATTAGTATGATTTCCAGTCAAATTGATGCAGATCGTATGGACTATTTATTAAGAGATGCGTATTTCACTGGCGTAAAGTATGGAAACTTTGATATGGAACGTATACTACGTGTCATGCGTCCGTATGGGAATCAAGTAGTCATTAAAAATAGTGGTATGCATGCTGTTGAGCATTATATTATGAGTCGTTATCAAATGTATTGGCAAGTATATTTCCACCCGGTAACGCGCAGTGCCGAAGTTATTTTAACGAAGATTTTACACCGTGCAAAATCATTGCACGAGAAGTATTACACATTTAAAAATCATCCGGTTCATTTCTATTCTTTATTTGAAGAAGAAGTAACAGTAGAGGATTATTTAAAGTTAGACGAGAACGTTATGTATTATTACTTCCAAGTATGGCAGGACGAGGAAGATCCAATTTTAAGTGATTTATGCCGCCGTTTTATGAATCGAAACCTATTTAAATATGTAGAGTTTACAGATAAGCACGGTTTAGATAATTGGATGGAATTAAGTAGCTTATTCAAAAAGATTGGACTTGATCCAGAATACTATTTAGTAGTTGATTCAACATCAGACTTACCGTATGACTTTTACCGTGCTGGTGAGGAAGAAGAGCGTCTGCCAATCTTACTTCTTATGCCAAATGGAGAGCTTAGAGAGCTTTCACGTGAATCGGATATTGTTGAGGCAATTACTGGTAAGAAGAGAAGGGATCAAAAACTATTCTACCCGCATGATTTAATCTATGAAGATGGAAGAAAAGGAAAATATAAAGAGAGAATCATCGAGTTACTAGAAGGAAAAAAATAAGAAGCAGCTAAGAGCTGCTTCTTATGAAAGAACTTGAAATTATTTGTCGCTTAAGCGTTTTCCGCCAACTGCATAATGGTTTTTAGACATTTCTTCGATGAAAACAACGATGTTTTCTTCAGGAGCACCAGTTGTTTCGCTTACTGCTGCTGTTACTTTCTCAGCAAGAGCTTTCTTTTGTTCCTCTGTGCGTCCTTCTAGCATTTTCACTGTTACGTATGGCATATATAATCGCTCCTTTTATGTAAGTTACACTCTTATTATAGCGGATTATAGGGAAGAACAATCGAAAAAACAAATATTTTCTTTTTTTGACATATTGAAGAGGAGATGAAGCATGGATCAGTTATTTAGATATCCGTTGCACCAAATTCCGTTGGTAGCAATGGCCATTATTATTGCATTATCAGTGCATGAATTTGCGCATGCATATGTTGCATATAAATTTGGAGACGATACAGCAAAGAAGCAAGGCCGTTTAACATTATCACCGATGGCGCACTTAGATCCTATTGGGATGATCGCTGTATTAATTCTTGGTTTTGGTTGGGCAAGACCTGTTCCTGTTAACCCATATAACTTTAAAAGGCCACGTCTTGCAGGAATATTAGTTTCAATTGCAGGCCCAATTAGTAACTTAATTCTAAGTGCAATTGGTTTAATTATTTGGTATAGCCTATTAACATTTGGTGTATTAGATTCAATTCCATTTGCAGTAGCAGATACATTGGCTCAATTCTTCCGAATTTTTATTATGCTTAATATCGTGTTACTTGTATTTAACTTATTGCCAATTCCGCCACTTGATGGGTATCGAGTTGTGGAAGATCTAGCACCAACAAATATTCGTGCGAAAATGACACAGTATGAAAAGTATGGAGCAATAGCGCTATTAATTCTTGTTATTACACCGCTTAGCAATTATACAATTCAACCTATTTTTAATGTTGTCATTCCATATGTATTTGTATTTTTAGACAGTATCATTTCGCCTATTTTTGGCCTTTTATAATCATTAAGTGAGGAGGAATTTACATATGACAGAGAAAAAGAAAAAAATCGGTTTTAATATCGTGAAAAATGATTCAACAGATGGACATGGTGGTTTTGGTGTTGGAGCATTAAGTCTAGAAAATATTTCACCCGTATTTGTCGATGTACTAGAGAAAACAGCATTTGTTGATATCGGTGCAATGCATGCACGTAGTACAGTCGAAAAAGGTATTAAGTTTTTAACAAATAAAGATGAAGTTCCAAACGGAAAACCATTTTGGCTTGTATGGGTAACGATTGAAAGAACTGCGACAGGTGCTTATTATGCAGGTGTAACAGCTTGTGAAATGACAGTTGACCGTGAAATTCGCCGCGGATATAAATCACTTCCAGAGCACGTAAACAAAATGGATAAATCAATGAAGCGTCACATTATGGTTGACCATATGGATGAATCATCTAAAAAAGTACTTGGTACGTTCTTGAAAGAACATAATGAAGCGATTTGGAACGAATCTAGTGAAGAATTGCGCCGCGCATTATTAAGTGAATAAAAAATAGCTGACGGATGCCCGTCAGCTATTTTTTTTACCAAGGAAGATATTTTTTCCACCAACTTGTTTTTTTCTTTTCCTCAGTTGTCTTTTCAAATTCTTCTTTATCATCAACATGATCCATACAATATTCAGTTGGTTCTGTACCTTTTGCAAAATACATTTTAACTGAAATTGGACAGTTCTTTGTAGCGATTTTTCCGTTTTCAGGGTTAATATCGACTGCAACGACGTCACTTGGTTGTTTAAAATCTTTTTTAGGTTGTCCATCTAATCCTTTTTCCATCGTATCGGTCCATATTCTTTTTGCATATCCTTGTTCTGCTACATTTGAAATCGATTTAGGTTGATCGTATCCAACCCATACACCCGTTACGATTTGTGGGGTAAATCCAATCATCCAACTATCTGTTTCAGTAGAACCAGATTTTCCGGCATATGTTCTTGATAGTTTTGATAACATCGATTGACCAGTTACAGCAGCATAACTGCTTAGTTTTTTATTAAACATACCCGTCATCATTTCTTCCATCACAAACGTTTTGCTCTTATCAAGAACTTGCTTACTTTCTAAATGAGCATCGTATAACATATTGCCTTCATGGTCCATAATGCGGCGAATAAACACTGGTTTTACTTCTTTTCCACCGTTTGCGAACATGCTATAAGCGTTAACCATTTCAATTGGTTTTACAGGAGATGTACCGAGAGCAAGAGACGGAACATCTTTTAATGCGGTAGTAATACCGAATTGCTTCGCTGTTTTTGTAAGAATATCTTCGCCTAAAAATAAATTGGTCTTCACGGCATATACGTTATCAGAGACCGCAAGAGCTTGCGCCATTGTTACAAAATCGTCTGCATAATAGTCTTTATAGTTTTTCGGTTTATACTTTGAAACACCGTCACCTAAAGTGAACACGGTGTATTCGCTTTTTAAGCGCGTAGCAGGGGTGAATCCTCGTTCTAATGCCGCGTAATACAGGAATGGCTTAAACGTAGATCCAGGCTGGCGAGCGGCTTGTGTAGCCCTGTTAAATTGACTTGTATTATAATCAGTTCCACCAACAAGGGCAGCTACTTCACCTGTTTTTGGATTCATAGAGACGAGCGCAGTTTGTATGTTTGTTGTGTCAGGTATATGATCTTTTACAGCTTGCTCTGCGACCGATTGTAATTTAGGGTCTAGCGTTGTATAAATACGTAAACCACCTTTTTGTAAGGCTTGTTCATCCAATCCGATATCACGAAGAAGAGAAGCTTGTACAGCATCTTGGAAATAAGGCGCGATCTCTGCCACTTTTTTCGTATCTAATGAGGCAAAGGTTAATGGCTCTTTCTTCGCTGCCGCAGCTTGTTTCTTCGTAATATAACCTTGTTCTACCATTTCGTCTAATATGAGAGATTGTCGTCCTTTCGCACGATCCTCTTTTAAAAAGGGAGAGTAGACACTAGGTCCTTTCGGGATACCTGCGAGCATACTAGCTTCCGCTAATGTTAATTCTTTTGCTGTTTTATCGAAATATAGACGAGACGCAGCTTCGATTCCGTAAGCACCATGCCCGTAATAAATTGTATTTAAATATCCTTCTAAAATATGATTTTTATTATAGTTCACTTCAAGGCGAATTGTGTACATCGCTTCTAATAGTTTACGTTTCCACGTTTTATCATGATCTAAGTATAGGTTACGAGCATACTGTTGTGTAATCGTACTAGCACCTTGGACCTTTGCCATCGCTTTTAAATCGGCAACAATAGCACCAGCAATACGTTTCATATCAAAGCCATGATGTTTGTAAAATCGTTGATCTTCGATAGAAAGTGTCGCCTCTTTTACATAAGGAGAAATTTCATTGAGAGATACATTGTAACGTTTTTGCATTTCATTACTTTGTCCGATAACACTGTCATCATTAGCGTAAAAGACACTTGTTTGTGGGACAGCAACAGGAGGAGGTCCCATAATTTTTGCAACTATAATAATAACAAAAAAGGAAAAAACGAAAAAAAGAACAGAAGAAAACATTACGGTGAAGAAAAGACGTTTATATTTTTTAAGTTTCGGATTCATAGTTTGAACCATCTTTTTCAGCCCCTCAATACTAATACAAACATTATTGTATTAGTATTGAGGGTTTTCGGTTATTTTAAACAATGAAATTTCGAAAACAAAAAGCTCCTTCAATTAAGAAAGGAGCTCAAAGGCACGTGCTGGCCAATCGGTAATAATGACATCTACGCCATAGTCAATCATAGTTTGTAAATCTTTGTATTCGTTAATCGTATAAGGGCGGAAAACGTACCCTTGATCTTGTGCAAATTGAATAAATTCCTTTGTTAGTAATTGAAAGTTTGGATGTAAACCAGTTGCTTCTCTATTTTTTGCTTCAGCGATAGGATCAGCAAGTGGTGTATCATATAAAATTGCTCTTGGAATTTCAGGAGCTATTTCTGCTAGTAATGAAACAGAATCGTGGTTAAACGATGAGAATACAATTTGATTAGATAGATGATATTCACGAACGAGAGCGACAACTTTTTCTTCAATGTTTGGATAGTGAATGACATCTGTTTTTAACTCAATGTTGAGCTGTAACTTTGTTGTAGATAGCCAAATGAATACCTCGCGTAACGTTGGGATTTTTGCTTCATGGAAAGAAGGGTCTTTATGGCTGCCGGCATCTAAAGCCTGTAATTCCGCTACCGTTTTTTCAGAAACAAGACCTATGCCATTTGTTGTACGATCTACTGTTTCATCATGAATCACGACAAGTTCACCATCTTTTGATAGGTGGACATCAAGTTCAATTCCATGAGCACCAATACGTTCTGCTTCTTGGAAGGCAATCATTGTATTTTCTGGATGTGTTCCTTTTACCCCGCGATGAGCGAAAATAAGTGGTTTATTCATACGGAAATCTCCTTATCGTTTCTTTTCTTTCATTATGAAACTGCTTTTGGAAAAATACAATTGAATAGGATAAACATTTACAAAAGTCTAACAGTTGCACAAAAGTTAACGTTAACGTAAAATGTAATAATCGAGTGAAGGGAGGAATAAACATGTATAAAATTGATGAAGTCACAAAGCAAGTTGGTTTAACAAAACGTACACTTCGTTATTATGAGGAAATTGGTTTAATTCATCCCCCTGAACGTAGTGAGGGGAACATTCGCCTGTATACAGACGAGGACATCGCCAGAATTAAAGGGATTGTGGAAGCGAAAGAAGTGCTAGGGATTACGCTTCAAGAAATGCAACATTTCTTATCATTAAAAGAAAGAATGGAGCAAAGAAGAAATAGTGAGAATCCTCGTGACCGCGAAGTGATTCAAGAAATTAAAGAGATGCTTGAAAAACAAGTGCAAACGCTAGACGAGAAAATGGAGCAAATGCAACGTGTAAAGGCAGAACTTGAAGATAGCTTACATCGTGCAGTGACATTTTTAGATAGCACAAAAGGAGAATGATCAAAATGGAGAGCAAACAAAAACTAGGGAGATTGATTACAGTGGTGGCTACCTTCCTTGCCTTTTCGGGTATAGGGGTAGTCGATCCAATCTTACCAAGCATTGCTGAGCAAATTGGTGCATCTCATTGGCAAGTAGAGATGTTATTTACAGCATATATTTTAACGATGGCAATTATGATGTTACCAGCTGGAGTATTCGCCTCGAGATTTGGTGATAAACGAATGATGACGATTGGTCTTGCAATTGTGACTGTATTTGCGTTTATATGCGGTATATCGCAAACGATTGCCCAATTATCTCTTTTCCGCGCAGGATGGGGATTAGGAAATGCAATGTTCTTCGCAACGGCGATGACACTATTGATTGCATTAAGTAAAGAAGTTCATGAAGCAGTAGGATTATATGAAGCAGCTATCGGTTTAGGGATGGCAGGCGGACCGTTATTAGGCGGGATATTAGGTGGACATTCTTGGCGTTACCCATTTTTTGCGACGAGTATTTTAATTTTCTTAGCATTTATTTTAGTTTTCTTTTTTGTAAAAGAACCGGAGCGAAAAGTTAAGCGTAAAGCGGCAGGCGTGGGAGAATTACTTAACCTGGTGAAGTATAAACCGTTTATGCAAGGTGCAATTTCAGGAATGTTATACTACTACGGATTTTTCGTTGTATTAGCATATTCACCACTTATTATGCATTTATCTGCTATTCAATTAGGATTCGTATTTTGCGGATGGGGATTAGCGTTAGCTTACGGTTCTGCAATTTTGGCTCACAAGTTAGAAGGGAAATATGAGCCAAAAGCATTGTTGAAAGGTAGTTTACTCGTATTTGCGCTTTTCTTAATCGCACTATTCTTTGTGAAAATTATGTGGTTACAAATTGTATTAATTGTTCTATCAGGATTAGCATCCGGATTAAATAATGCATTATTTACAAGTTATGTAATGGATATTTCACCTTATGAAAGATCTGTTACATCAGGTGTTTATAACTTCGTTCGTTGGTTAGGTGGCGCAATTGCTCCAATCTTATCAGGAATCATCGGTCACACTGTTTCACCACAAAGTCCGTTTTTAGTCGGTGGAATTGTTGTATTAGTTGGTTGCGTAATGATTTTAATTCCGGTTCGAAATCCGGTAGAAGTAGAGACAAAAACCCTTTCTTAAGAAAGGGTTTTCTTTCCTATTACAGGGTAATCCTTTTTCATATATATGTTAGAACCCTCTGACTAAAATATATTTTCGGTATTTTTGTACTTTTAGCTATACTTTTTGGATGTTTTGTTTTATTTTTGTTAGGGGACATTAATGATGTCCCTATTATAAATTTGCATTGAGAGGCGTGATTGTACGATGGAACTATGGTTCACTGAAAAACAAACAAAACATTTTGGGATTACGGCGCGTATTAACCGCACATTACATACGGAGCAAACAGAATTCCAAAAACTTGATATGGTTGAAACAGAAGAGTTCGGAAACATGCTTATTTTAGACGGCATGGTTATGACAACAGAAAAAGATGAGTTCGTTTATCATGAAATGGTAGCGCACGTACCTTTATTTACACATCCAAACCCTGAAAACGTATTAGTTGTAGGTGGTGGCGATGGTGGTGTTATTCGTGAAGTGTTAAAACACCCAAGCGTAAAGAAAGCAACTCTTGTTGAAATCGATGGAAAAGTAATTGAGTACTCTAAACAATACTTACCATCAATTGCAGGCGCATTAGATAATGAGCGTGTAGAAGTAAAAGTAGGAGACGGTTTCCTACACATCGCAGAAAGCGAAAATGAATATGATGTAATTATGGTAGATTCTACTGAGCCAGTAGGACCAGCAGTAAACTTATTTACAAAAGGTTTCTACGCTGGAATCTCTAAAGCGTTAAAAGAAGACGGTATTTTCGTTGCACAAACGGACAACCCTTGGTTCACACCAGAACTAATTACAACTGTGTTTAAAGACGTAAAAGAGATCTTCCCAATTACTCGTTTATACACAGCGAATATTCCAACTTACCCAAGTGGTCTGTGGACGTTCACAATTGGATCTAAAAAACATGATCCATTAGAAGTAAGTGAAGAGCGTTTCCACGAAATCGAAACGAAATACTACACAAAAGAATTACACAATGCAGCATTCGCATTACCGAAATTTGTTGGCGATTTAATTAAGTAAGGGAATCGTATTGAACAAATAAAGTGTAAGTAGCTCATTTAAGGTGTTTGTCCAGAAGACTTGAACATGCTAGCTACGTACACTCCTGTAAAGAAAATCGTCTTCTTGTTATGAAACAGAAGACACCGGTAAATCGAGAAAGAGGAGCAATGCGCTCCAAATTTGAGAAATAATGAAAGGTTGGGATACCTTAAGTTCCACATAAGGAGGAAAAGAGTATGCGTTTTGATGAAGCTTATTCAGGTAAAGTATTTATTAAAAGTCATCCAAGTTTTGAAGAGTCAGAGGCAGTTATTTACGGGATGCCAATGGATTGGACAGTAAGCTACCGTCCAGGTTCTCGTTTTGGCCCTGCACGTATTCGTGAAGTATCAATCGGTCTTGAAGAATATAGCCCATATTTAGATCGTGAACTAGAAGAGGTAAAATATTTTGATGCGGGTGATATTCCATTACCATTTGGAAATCCACAGCGTAGCATAGACATGATTGAAGAGTATGTATCAAAACTTTTAGATGCCGATAAGTTTCCACTAGGTCTCGGCGGTGAGCACTTAGTGTCTTGGCCAATTTTTAAGGCAATGGCAAAAAAATATCCGGATTTAGCAATCATCCATATGGATGCCCATACTGATTTACGTGAATCGTATGAAGGGGAGCCTTTATCCCACTCTACACCTATTCGTAAAGTGTGCGATTTAATTGGTCCGGAAAACGTATATTCTTTCGGTATTCGTTCTGGAATGAAGGAAGAATTCGAATGGGCAAAAGAAGTAGGTATGAACTTATATAAATTTGACGTATTAGAACCGTTAAAAGAAGTATTACCGAAACTTGCAGGACGCCCAGTTTATGTCACAATCGACATTGACGTATTAGACCCAGCTCACGCTCCAGGAACAGGAACGTTAGAAGCTGGAGGTATCACATCTAAAGAATTATTAGATTCCATCGTGGCAATTGCAAATTCAAATATAAATGTAGTTGGAGCAGACTTAGTAGAAGTAGCTCCTGTCTACGACCATAGTGACCAAACACCAGTCGCAGCAAGCAAATTCGTGCGGGAAATGCTGCTCGGTTGGGTAAAATAAAAGCGGAAGCGGCTCGCTCAGAATGTGAGGGGGATGGAGCTTCAGACGTAGAGGCGTTTTTTGCCTCGAAGGAAGAAGCGAAGCCACCGATCATTCTAGCCGCTGCAGCTAGATAAAGTAAAAGTGAAGCCGACTGTTTAGACCCAGTGACTAAGGTTCTTTCCTGCAAAAGATGCTTTTTACCTTTTGGCAGGGAAGGTTCTTAGACGCAAGGGTCTAGGAGATGTAACTGGATAGAAGTAAAAGCGGAAGCGGCTTGCTCAGAATCGCAGGTCATGGAATGCTCGACAGAGAGTGTGAAATGGCTGGAGATTCTAGCTGCCATAGCTGCATAAAAAAAAGAGCCTCCTATATGAATAGGGGACTCTTTTTTTATGCAACTTTCTCTTCTGAAGTAATGCCGCGAATTTCATCAGCAGAACGAATTGGATATTTGCGGAATATGATTGATCCGATATATCCAACAATCGTGGTAACGATTCCACATAATACAGCAGCAATTGTTACTTTTACAACGTCATTAAATCCGAATAAGACAAGAAGTCCTGGGATTGGTGATGCTGTTCCTGGCGCATTATTAACGAGCTGGAACAGAGATGTAATAATACCAGCAAGTGCACCGCCAACGAAGTTTGTCGCATAAATTGGAATTGGATTTGCTGAAACAACATCGGCTTGTGTTAAAGGCTCGATTGCTACAGCGATTGTGTCTTTCTTTGAGCAAATTTTTAGTCGCTTAAAGAAAATAAAGTTCATCGGGGCTGAGGCTGCTACGGCAAGACTACCAATTGCCATTGGTAAACCTGTTAATCCAAGCATTGCAGTTAGTGCCATAGAGCTTAATGGAGAGGTAGAAATAACTGTTATTAATCCACCAAGCATAATACCCATAATGATTGGACTTTCTGTAGTTGCAACTGAAATCATAGAACCGATTTTACCGAGTGTTGCGTTCACGAGCGGATCCATAAGCATGGCCATTCCGCGCGAAATTGGTGCAGCAATAAATAAAATTGCTAAAAATTCTACACCAGCTGGTAATTTCTTTTCGAGAAATTTCACGACGAAAGCGCAAATGTATCCAGCGAAAAATCCTGGTAAAATACCGAATCCACTAGTAGCGATACCGATTAAAACAGCATATACGGGTGAAACACCGATTGCTAGTGCGACTAAAATTGCCGCTGCGACACCGCTCATACTACCAGAAGCTTCTCCTACTGATTGTAAAAAGTCATTATGAAACATTTCTCCACCGATATAACGGTGAAATGCTTCAATAAGAAAACTTGCGATTGCTGCATTAGCTAAAGCACCCATTGCTTTCATGCCGTAAGGAGCACGGTAACTAAAAAGTGTAAATAGACAAAGTACAACAAGTAATAGTGCTAAACCTTGCAAGATAGCCATTTGAAAACTGTCTCCTTTGATTTTTGTAATAAAAATTCGTATCATTCAATAATAATATAAAAGTTTGTTAAACGGAAAAATTTTTTGATGGGAATTTGCTATAAAGGGAAAAACTCTTACAATAATGTAAGGAAAGTGTAAGGCGTTTCGATAGAGTATAGTATGTTGTTTTTCGTATAATACATGTATAGACATAAGATTAGTGAGAAAGAAGTGCAAACAGGAGGCGCATTTATGAAATTGGTAATTAAAGTTTTAGCTGTGTTCGCCATTATTTTGGGGGGAACAGCATATTATTTAAACACAAAAACAGAAGGTGTACATGCTTTTGTAGACAACTTCTTTTCAAATAAAGAAATACAAGATTATTATGCGGTTGTAGATAAAGGTGAGAAAAAAGATGGTGAATACTTGTATACATTTAAAGGGTATACAGAAGACGGAAAGTTACAAGTTGTGAAAAGAATGATGAACCGTGAATTGCATACGGGGGCATTTGTAAAAATTTATGCAAAAGGTATGCAAGGAAAAGGATGGGCTGAAATCTCAAAAGAATTAATTCCGCAAAAAGCGTTGGAAAAAATAGAAAAACCATAAAAGGAGCGACTTATTCGCTCCTTTTTTAGTACGTTAAAATGGTGATAGATGTCTTTTCTTTGTTAGAAATGATTTTTGCACGTCCACCAATTGGGAAAGTGAAAATCGGGGTTGTATGCCCGAAACTTGCGTTTGCAATGATAGGGATATGTGCAAGTTCAGGTTTTGAAGCGATCATTTCTTGAATGTCTTCTATCGTACATTCTGCACCTTTTTGCATCTTTCCTATAACGATGCCCTTTACGCACTCAAAATCTGGCTGCTGCATAAGGGAATGTAAATAACGATCAAAAGTTTTAAGGGTAGCTGTTCCAGTTAAACTATCCTCTTCAAGAAATAAAATTTTATCCTGTAAATTTGGCATATACGGTGTACCTTGTAGTAAATTCAATGTGCTCATATTACCACCGATAATCTCTCCAGTTGCTTCGCCTTCGTGAATTGAAACATATCCTTCATTTTTAATGAATTCTCGATTTTCCTGATTAATGTACCAAGAATCATCGCTCCATGTTTCAGATGGCAGGACTTCAATAGGCTCATTAGAAGTTAAGCATTTTAAAAAGTAATCGTTCGTATACTCAAGTCCTTTCTCCATTCCAAATGAAGAGAAATGGGGTCCTGAATATGTAACGAGTCCTGTTTTTGCGTAGATGGCATTATTTAAAGCGGTAATATCAGAATAGCCACAGAAAAATTTCGGATTTTCTCGAATTAAATTATAATTGAGATGTTTCAATAAACCATTAGAGTTGTATCCGCCAAGTGTCGTTAAAATGGCTTTTACATTCGGGTCTCTAAATGCTTCGTGGAGGTCTTGAATGCGTGAAGAAATGGAAGAGGAAGCAAATCGATCGATCTCATCAGCATATGTTGAGAATGTAACTTGAAAGCCCATGTCAGTTAATCTTTTTATAGCAAGCTCTTGGTTCGTATTTGAGACAATACTTAAACTACAAGATGGTGAAATAACTCTAATTTCATCACCTTTTTTCAATTTTGTTGGTAGCACATAATTCACCTCTTTAAATGAAAGAATATTTAGATTTAAAAAATATTTTATCATATGAAATAAGGTGAAGGTGAATTATTTTTTGAAAAGGAGTTTTCCTGATTTTTCAGCAGACAGACAGAGGTTTTTTTTGATATGATAGGAAAAGTGATTTATTATATACATTATTTAATATCTATAACATGTGAAGGGTGTGCAAGACGTGGAGAAACAACTTGCAGGCTTGCCGGTACACGTTCATTTCGTAACAGAAATCCGTGAAGGGGCGAGGAAGGAAACCGTTGCTTTTGAAGCAAATGGTCAATACTATGTAAAAGGTCAAGGTACATATGTAACATTCCAAGAGCCGAACGAACAGGGCGAAGTGAAAACAATTATTAAAATTCAAGGTGAACAAGTTCTCATTATGCGTTCAGGTGCTGTTTCAATGCGTCAAACGCATGTGAAAGGTGAATGGACAACTGGTACGTATACGAGCGAACTTGGTACGTTTGCATTGCAAACGAAAACTGATAACGTTCTTTTTAAATGGTCGGATGAAAAGAAAAAAGGACAACTTTTCTTAACGTACGCATTGCTTCTAAGTGAACAAGAAGCTGGCAGATATACAATTACACTTAATTTGAAGGAGGCAAAATAATGAATTCTTTAGAACAAGTAAAAGGATTAATTAAAGAAGAAATTCAAGCTGCTGTATTAAAGGCGGAATTAGCGACAGAAGAACAGATTCCAAACGTTGTATTAGAATCCCCAAAAGATAAAACAAATGGTGATTTCTCTACAAATATGGCAATGCAACTTGCACGCGTTGCGAAAAAAGCACCTCGTATGATTGCAGAAGAATTAGTTGCAAACTTCGATAAAGCAAAAGCTTCTATTGAAAAAATTGAAATCGCAGGTCCTGGTTTCATTAACTTCTATATGGATAATAGCTACTTAACAGACTTAATCCCAACAATCGTTAACGCTGGCGAAGCTTATGGTGAAACGAATACTGGTAAAGGTGAAAAAGTACAAATTGAGTTCGTCTCTGCGAACCCAACAGGTGACCTTCACTTAGGACATGCACGTGGTGCGGCAGTAGGTGACACTCTATGTAACGTATTAGCAAAAGCAGGTTACGATGTATCTCGTGAGTACTACATTAATGACGCTGGTAACCAAATTCATAACTTAGCTCTTTCTGTTGAAGCTCGTTACATGCAAGCTTTAGGCCTAGAGAAAGAAATGCCAGAAGACGGATACCATGGTGCGGACATCATTGGAATCGGTAAGCTTTTAGCTGAAGAATTTGGTGATCGTTATGCAAAAGCTGATGCAGAAGAAAGCTATGAGTTTTATCGTTCATACGGTTTAAAATATGAGTTAGCAAAACTTCAAAAAGACTTAGAAAGCTTCCGTGTTAAATTCGATGTATGGTTCTCAGAAACATCATTATACAAAAACGGAAAAATCGATGCTGCACTTGCAGTATTAAAAGAGCGTGATGAGATCTTTGAAGAAGGCGGTGCAACTTGGTTCCGTTCTATGACTTACGGTGACGACAAAAACCGTGTATTAATTAAAAACGACGGTTCTTACACATACTTAACGCCAGATATCGCTTACCACCGTGATAAATTAGAGCGTGGTTTCGATAAGTTAATCAATATTTGGGGTGCTGACCACCACGGTTACATTCCTCGTATGAAAGCTGCTATTCAAGCACTTGGTTACGATAAAGAAACACTTGAAGTAGAAATCATCCAAATGGTACAACTGTACCAAAATGGTGAAAAAATGAAGATGAGTAAGCGTACAGGTAAAGCAGTTACACTTCGTGAGCTTATGGAAGAAGTAGGCGTGGACGCAATGCGTTACTTCTTCGCAATGCGTAGCGGTGATTCTCATTTAGACTTTGATATGGACTTAGCTGTATCAAAATCTAATGAAAACCCAGTATACTATGCACAATATGCTCATGCTCGCGTATGCAGTATCCTTCGTCAAGGTGAAGAGTTAGGATTAGCTACAGGCGGAGACGTGAATTACAAGCTTGTTACTTCTGAGAAAGAAGTAGAGTTACTGAAAAAACTTGGTGAATTCCCAGCTGTAGTTGCGGATGCAGCGCAAAAACGTCTGCCACACCGCATTACAAGCTATGCATTTGAATTAGCAGCAGCATTACACAGCTTCTACAATGCAGAAAAAGTATTAAACCAAGATAACTTAGAATTAAGTAAAGCTCGCTACGAGTTAATGAAAGCAGTACGCACTACACTTCAAAACGCATTAGCAATCGTAGGAGTATCTGCACCAGAAAAAATGTAATAAAGAAAAGCGGAGCCGACTGTTTAGTCCCGAAGGCTAAGGTTCTTTCCCACAGAAGATGCATTTTATCTTCTCGTGGGGAAGGTTCTTAGACGGAAGGGGCTAGGAGGCAGAGCTAGACATAAAGAAAAGCGGAAGCGACTCGTTCAGAATAAGAGCCGATTTTTCGCTTTTAGTAAAAGGCAATCACACGATGTTGTGATTGCCTTTTTATATGGAGATAATAAAAAAATAAAATTTTATCAAACAAAAGGAGAATTTGCGTCGTCTTATATAAATGACAGGAGGTTTAAGATGGAAGAAAAGGTAGAAGAATTAATTGATATATATAAGCAGCAAATATATTCCTTATGCTATAAATTAGCAAAGACGAAAGAAGATGCGGAAGATATTTTTCAAGAGACTTGGATAAAAGTTTTTTCCTCTAGGCACCAGCTTTCTTGCGTGGAAAATTATAAAAAATGGATTACTACAATTTGTGTTCGTACGTTTTATGACTTTTATCGTAAGAAGAAAAGGTTGAAAGATCGCGTATTGGATTTGTTTCATAAAGAGGGTGATGGAGAAATCGATTTCGCAGATGAAGTGAATATATCAGAAGAATTTATTCGAAAAGTGGAAGCGGGAATGATACGGGAAGTTATACAGTTATTGAATGAAAAATATAAAACCGTGCTCGTACTCTACTATTATGAACAATACTCTTATAAAGAAATGAGCGAAATATTAAATATACCGATTGGTACGGTGAAATACCGCCTTAATTATGCGAAGAAGCAAATGCGGGAACATCTGGAGGGGTTCGTTTATGACGGAAGATAAGTTTGATCAGAAGATAAAAAGTAGCTTAGCGGGAGAAATGGTTCCTAGCGCAGAGCTGTTAAATAAAACAAAAGATGGTGTGCGAAAAGCTCGGAAATTAGAGAAAAGATGGTTTGTTTGTATACATGTTACTTGGATTGTCTTATTAACAATTATGGTAGAACAGTTTGTTGTTCATTTAGATAATAAAAAAACTATCATAATAGCACTTGTTATAGTGATGCACTTATACATTCCTATATATATTGTCATACAGTCATTTTTAAAGAAGGAGTATAAATTACATGATAGAGTTCACTAATCCATTTGTAGTATTTAAGATAGCTGGGATTACAATGCTTTTGACTTTTATAGCACTTTTAGTATGTGTAGCATCATGGGTGTATACAGATGCAAAAACGCGTGGAATAAGTAAGTGGTGGAGTGTTATAGCGATTGTATTGCCATTTTTTATTGGAGTTTTGTTATATATGATACGAAGAAGTAACAAGAAAATAGAAGGAGAACATACAATGAAGGCTATGAAAAAACAAAAGATAACATTAGTTGTCATATTTGCAAGTGCGATGTTTGTATTGCTGAGCGGCTTTGCTTTCGTTCAAACGTTAGATGATATGTGGAAAGCGGGTGAAATATATTTAGAAAGTGAGAAGCAAGGAGAGACAAGTTATGAAGCAAAATTCTCATCATGGGATATTGCTGGGAAAGATATTGAAATTCAGTACGAGAAGGATACAGAAGTGACATTTTCTTATGAGACAGACGCAAAACGTGGGAATTTATGCTTTAGCTTGTTTGAAAGGCAAGGAGAAGGTATAAGAGAGTTAAAAGAGATCTGTGAATCGAAAAAAGGTACTTTCAAAGCTACATTGAAAGCGAATGAAAAGTATGTATTTAGTATAAGTGGTTTAATGGTGAAAGATGGTTTTGTAAAAGTGAATTGGGAAACAAAATAAAGGCCCTTGGGAAGGGCCCTTTATTTTATCGAATTGTATACGTAACCGAAAAGCTAACAGGACTATAGTAAACATAAGGTGCATGAAATTGAACGTACATATTCCCATCTGTTTTTGCAGTGAAAATTCGGCCGTACCCATCAGAATAACGTCCAATAAGGTTATGATTTGAGTCATAAACACTGTAACTAGGAGTTTTGCTATTAGGTTGAATTGTTAACTCTTGTCCCTTTTGAAGGAAAACAGGTTCTTGTTCAGAACTACTTCCAGTTTGCAAAGAATAAAATTTTGTAAAGCTTTGTTCTTGAACGGCAGCAGCGACCTTTGTTTCTGGAATAAACGCGGTAGCACCAGTAATTCCTGCTAAAGTTAACGCACCGGCTAAAATCATTTTTTTCATAGTAGAAAAAGCCTCCTTATTAGTTGTAATTATTCTTGTTACAGTTAATATTGTATATGATAATGAATAGGAGGAAATATGCTTTTATGCATATATGTATTTTCTCAATAAAATGTCACCACTTTAAAGTGGGTGATTTTTACTATAACTAATTGTTTTTTCTTTTGGACTGACAAAACAAGACGGATAAAGACTTTATTATATGTTTTTTTATTTTAATAATTTATATTGAGAAATAGAAAAGTAAAACCTGAATTATTTGCATATTTTTAATGAGGATACAGATGTTATTACTTTTAAAAGAAAGGTGGGTTTTTCTGAAAAACATAAATATATAATGCTTTGTAAATTAAGGAGAATTCTATGAGGGTGGTGAATCTTAGCCAGAATATGATATGTAAAATAGGATAATCGATTAACCTAAAGACGCCTTATAATAATGAAGTGAAAATGGGGAAAAACAATTAACTATTGATTTTTGGTAACAATTCTAGAATAATAGACTATGGAAAAAATTTGTTGTTTTTTGGGGGAATTACGAAAAAAGGCATGTCTGTATTATTTATTGATGAAAAGCTAATAGGGAATGTTGTAATTGCTTTAAATCATGTTATTACAATCAAGGTAAGTGTACTTAAATTTATAATCTACCTAACAACTTAGTAGGTAATCTTCAAAACTTCTTATTTATTTAAAGAGTTAGGGATTTTGTGCTAATCAACTTGGTTTTTTAGATTCGATAAAAATAATGAGGCGATATACACCTCTTATTTTTGATTTAACATCGCTTATACTTATATATTAATACATAAATATATATAAGTATATATAAATATTTTATTATTTGTAAAGAAATTAAAAATTTTTAGCGGATAGATAATATGTAGGTTTATTTTAATTTTTTAGCATAGCTCTAGAATCAGATCCATCAGGAGAAACCCTTTTTCTCGACACCCATTTATATACTCCAAAAATGAAAAAACTGATTCCCGTATTTCTGCAAAATTCACCTGAAATCAGTTGAAAATCAAAAACGTTTTTAGTTACCCCAAAACTTGTTCCACTTTATTCAGATTTGGAGAATATTTCTTTTATCTTCATAGACAAACAATACTTCGTTCGTAATATTTTAACTCGCTCCACATTTATAAGCTTTTTTGCTGGTATGCTGAATGCGACTATGATCCGTAATTTTCGTTATTTTTTCAGGACGATAAGTATGGAAGTTGATAGGATGCATATTTGCTGTGAAGTAGTTAGTCTATATTTGCCCGCACTAAAATCTTTTACAAATAGAATAATCATTTTATAATCCCTAAGGCACAAAAAGAAAAATGGTTGTCATGAGTTTCGTCTGGAATGCATTTTAAATCATTTTTTCCTGATTTTAAATGTATACCAGTATCTGTCGTTTATATGTATTTATTATTTAAACTTCTTTATCAAAGTTTATCTATGTTCCTATTAAAAAATATAGGTCAAAAGTACATAATTGTAGGCGTGTTGAAAATGTTAGATAGAATTATAAAAAATCAAATTTCAAGTTGTTAAGTAGTAGTGAAGGAGGGAAGAAATCATAGTAGCTATTAAAAATACGCAGGTGAAATAGTTGGATAACAGAATTTTCGTCATAACATGTTTGTGCCAGAAACTATTTATATTTCAAATTATGAGGAGGCTAACATAGAGTATGTATTTAAAAAGAATAACTTCGATTTTTTCGATTATAATGATTTTTATGTTTACTATAGGCCAGAGTCTTTTACCTATAGTAGCAAATGCACAAGAACTAAACACAGCAGGACTTGTGGATAGTTTTAAGATTGATAAAACAGATCTTTATATCGGACAACAGACTAAAGTCACTGTAAACTTCAGTGAAAAAGATGGTCTTAAGCTGAAGGCTGGAGACACACTAACATTAACACTGCCTCCAGAATTAAAAGGATTAGATACAGAGTTTCTATTAGATGACTATGGTACTTGTAAAGTCACTGCAGGTACTGTGGTATGTACATTTAATGATAAAGTGAGTACACATCAAAATATTAAAGGGTATTTAAACTTTTTCGTGGAAGCTGCCAATGTAGGAACGGATGAAAAGACAACGATTGAAACCAATTTAGGTACAAATGTAGATAAGCAATCTGTAACAATTACCGGTCCAACAAGCGGTGGTGGTACAGATCCTGGAAAGGGTCCGTTTTTTTATAAAACTGGTGATATGAGAGGTAAGCCAGGTGAGGTACGTTGGTTTTTAAATATAAACTTAAATAAAGAAGATTTAAGTCGTGATATTGTTGTGACTGATAATTTACAGGAAGGTCAAACACTTAATAAGGATAGTTTCTATATAAGTATAGATGATCATCTAGGTCGTCGATCTTTAACGCTACAAGAGCTTGAAAAGCAAGGTTACGGAACAATTACCTTTACCGGAGACAGATCATTTAAAGTTGTGCTTAATAAGGATAAAGCACGTCTTGCCTCCTTTACGATTGGTTATACATCTACTATAACGGAAGCTGGGAAGAAGCAAGATTTTTTTAAGAATGATTATACGATTGATTACCAAGTTCTAAATGAAAAACAAGTTACTGAATCGGGTACTCACCCAGTCGAAAATATGACAGCTGGCGGCGGTGCTGAAGGTAACGTGGTTCCAAGAGGAACGCTAAAAATTGTGAAGCATATTGAAGGGGATGAAGAAAAAGTAATCCCAAATGTTTCGTTTGAGTTGTATAAAGAGTCTGGTGAAAAAGTTGGAGATGTATATAAAACAGATGAAAAAGGGGTAATTGAAATCCCTAATTTACAACCAGGTAAATATTATGTGCAAGAAATTTCAGCTCCAGACTATGTTGATTTCGATCCTAAAGCAAAAGTGATTTTTGAAGTTAAATCAGATGCTATAAACGGAATTAAACTACCGATTTCGAATAAAGTGAAAACTACATCTATTGCAGGGACGAAGACGTGGAAAGGCGATAATGAGAAAAATCGTCCAAGTTCAATCAAAGTAGAATTACTACAAAATGGGAAAGTAGTAGACACGAAAGAAGTAACAGCGGCAGATGGTTGGAAATACAAATTTGACAACCTAGCAGCCTATGATGCAAATGGAGTAGCGTACAAGTATGAAGTAAAAGAACAACCGATAGATGGATACACAACAGAAGTAAATGGTTATGACATTACAAATACAAAAGTGATACAAACAACCAAAGTAGAAGGAACGAAGACATGGAAAGACGATAACGCAACAGATCGTCCGGAAATGATTAAAGTAGACCTTTTACAAAATGGTACAGTGATTGCGACGCAAGAAGTAAGCAAAGCAACAGGCTGGAAATATGAATTCAAAGATTTAGTAGCGTATGATGAAAATGGAGTAGCGTACAAGTATGAAGTGAAGGAACAGCCAGTAGCGGGATACCAATCTGACGTACACGGTTATGACATCACAAATACAAAAGTAGGCGAAACAAAAGTAGAAGGAACAAAAACGTGGAACGATAATAACGCAACAGATCGTCCAAGCTCGATTAAAGTAGACTTACTACAAAACGGTAAAGTAGTAGATACAAAAGAAGTAACAGCAGAAACAAACTGGAAGTATACGTTTGAAAATCTCCAAGCATACGATGAAAATGGAGTAGCGTACAAGTATGAAGTGAAAGAACAGCCAGTACCAGGATATGAATCCAAAGTAAGTGGTACTGACATCACAAATACAAAAGTAGGTCAAACAAAAGTAGAAGGAACGAAGACATGGAAGGACGATAACGCAACAGACCGTCCGGAAATGATTAAAGTAGACCTTTTACAAAATGGTACAGTGATTGCGACGCAAGAAGTAAGCAAAGCAACAGGCTGGAAATATGAATTCAAAGGTTTAGCAGCGTATGATGAAAATGGAGTAGCGTACAAGTATGAAGTGAAAGAACAAGCAGTACCAGGATATGAATCCAAAGTAAATGGTACTGACATCACAAATACAAAAGTAGGCGAAACAAAAGTAGAAGGAACGAAAACATGGAAAGACGATAACGCAACAGATCGTCCGGAAATGATCAAAGTAGATCTTTTACAAAACGGTAAAGTAGTAGATACAAAAGAAGTAACAGCGGCAACAGAATGGAAGTACACATTTGAAAATCTCCAAGCATATGATGCAGACGGAGCAGCATATAAGTATGAAGTGAAAGAACAAGCAGTACCAGGATATGAATCCA